>NZ_JAFLQW010000667.1 GCF_017313335.1 Phormidium pseudopriestleyi FRX01
AAATCTAGGGGATGTATCGTTGCTACCAAGAGGCTGCCGGAAGGGGTAGAAGCAGGTTCTATCTGCAGAGGGATAAACTTTGCCTTAGAGTTCGGGTACATTAAGAACATAAGAAACCGCACCGAGAATAGGTGCTGATAAGATAGGCCGTCAGGTCTTTTTAGTAAATTAAAATAACAGACAATCCCGCTAGAAGCCCTCTGGCGGGATTGTTGATTTTTACCGATGGATTTCCCCAGTAATCAGAGTAAAAGCCGACAAATTCGAGGGGATAGCTACAGGAACGAAGGCCCCAACCCAGACTGAAGAGAACAGGAACTTTAAAACAGTGAATGCCTGATTAAGGAGTGCCTGGAAGGGGAGTTGCTTATCCCTAGAGGTAGCAACAGGTTCTATCTGTAGAGGGATAAACTTTATCGGTCAATTCAGTTATATTAAAACCATAAGAAAGCGCACCGAGATTTAGGTGCTTATTAAGACAGGCCGTCAGGTCTTTTTAGTAAAGCAAAATAATAGACAATCCCGCCCGTAGCAATACAGGCGGGATTGTTGGTTTTGAGTCTGCGTTAGGGCAATGGGTGGTTTGTTTCCGAGGGTTGAGTTCCCTGAATCCCGGGACGGCTAAATAGTTTAAAGTAAACTGAGTTCAACAGTTCTTTGATGGGAAAGGTAATGAAAGTCAGGGGATTAATGGTGACGATGATGTTCCGATTATCTGCTTTAGCTTGTTTGACAATTTGTTTGGCAACCCAATTGGCAGACATGACCCCAATGGGATTGAGATTACTTTTAAAGGGGCCAAGAATTAATTTTCTAACGATGCAAGGTGCATCTAATCGCCGCAAGGTGACTAAATCACCGAGGGTGCGTTTGGTGAGTTCGTAGAGGGGACTAAAGGCAGGATTTGCTTCAGCTTCGGAGGTGTTAACCCAGACTTCTTTGCGGGCGATGTCTTGATTGGTACGAACGGTGGTGAAAAACAGTTCCATCAAACGCCAGGAGGAAAAGGTATTGACTTGATAGGAATTAGCGATCGCCTCTGGGGTGCGATCGCCATGCACGTTCATGCCATGATTGAGGATGAGAATATCGACCTTTTCAAATAAGGCAGCTAAGTCATTTTCGTGACCGATTTGCCAGGTAACCGTGTTAATTTCCAGGGTTTCTGACTCTAGGGTTAAGGCGATCGCCTCGTTGCCAGAAGTCAGGGCAATAACTTTGGCCCCCGCTTCATGGAGATGTAACAACAGCGATCGCCCCAGGGTTCCAGAGGCCCCGGTAACCGCTACAGTTTTGCCTTTGAGGGAAAGTGCAGTACCCATAAGTTTGTCTATAAAGGTAAATGTCCCGCAAAAATAAGCATTTTGGTTATCAAAGTGATGTCGCCAGTGGTAGGGACGATTCACAAACCATCGCGAGGGTGGCGTGGCAAAAGGACCCGGTTGGTGGGTGAGATCCGTTAAGCGATCGGCCCCCGGTATTCCCGAACCCCGGGCGATCGCACTCCCTAAAAAGCTCAGGGTATAAAGACACCCGATTCCAGCAACCCAGTGGTGACTCGGGAGAACCAGATATGCCCCTAACCACCACAACAGTCCGAACCCCAACATAACCAGGGCCTCGGGTACGTCATTGCGCCAATGCGCTTGTTGATAAATCTCTTCACTCGCTGGGGTGAGATTCGGACGAAAAACGCGATGATGCCAAACGTGCAAGCGATAGAGAGGTTGCCAAACATGGGCAAACGCATGATACAAATCTCGTACCAGTTCCGCCCAAAGAATGGAACCGAGTCCCCAAGCTACTGTTGCAATCCAAATTGGGAGCATAGTTAGTTTAATACACCTTTTTTCCTTTAAATCTAAGGGAATGACCCCTTATCGCCAGAATCGTCAGGGCTAGTTTGATGCAGAACTCTACCGTGATGGGAGAGCACTCTGCGATCGGCGATCGCCTGCAAATGCCTAAGTTTGCTGTTACACAACTTTACCTGAAATTCTAATCAATTGACTCCGGATTTCCGAATCACGAGGGAGGAATTTGCCCAATTTCCGGAGAATTGTCGCTTCCATCTCTATCTGTGGGCGGTTTCAGAATCACAGAACCGTCTCCTAAACTAAAGCAGAATTTAATACCCTCAAATATCCTTGCGCGTTGAGAGAATAGCCGATGAGTGGAAAAAGTTTAGAAAATCAAGTAGTTTTGGTAACCGGTTCGAGTTCGGGAATTGGGGCGGGGATTGCTGTTGGGATGGGAAATGCGGGTGCGAAAGTAGTCGTAAACTATCGTAGCAGTCTGGAAGGGGCTGAAAAAGTGGTTGCCGAAATTAAATCCCAAGGGGGTGAGGCGATCGCCATTCAAGGGGATATCAGCAAAGAAGAGGATGTGCAAAAAATGTTCTCTCAACTGTGTGAACAGTTGGGCACGATTGATATTTTAATCAATAATGCTGGGATTCAGCAAGACGCGAATCTCATTGACATGACCCTAAAACAATGGCAAAAAGTCATGGATGTCAACCTCACCGGCCAATTTCTTTGTACCCGAGAAGCGGTGAAAGAATTTATGCGGAGAGGAGTGGTTGAAGGGCGATCGCCCGCTGCCGGTAAAATTATCTTTATCAGTTCCGTTCATGAAATTATACCTTGGGCCGGTCACTCCAACTATGCCGCCTCTAAGGGTGGAATCAAACTGTTTATGCAAAGTATCGCCCAAGAAGTTGCCCACCACAAAATCCGCGTCAATGGCATTGCCCCCGGTGCCATTAAAACTCCCATTAATGAAGATGCCTGGGATACCCCCAAAGCCAAAGCCGAACTGCTCAAATTGATTCCCTACAAACGGATTGGCACTCCCGAAGATATCGCCAAAGTCGCCATCTGGTTGGCCTCCGATGAGTCAGACTATGTACATGGAGAAACCATCTTTGTTGATGGGGGTATGACATTATATCCCGCCTTTGCTGAGGGTCAAGGGTAAATCAACTCCAGTTTAACTCTGCTTCAGCGCTGAAACTAGGGATTTCTTTCCCTGTGGCCAGATTCCACAACATGAACTACCTCGCTAGCACGAGATTTTTGACGTTTCCTCGCCCCCAGTTGCCTCATGCTTCCGCAATCGGTAGCGCTGGATGGCTCCACGTCTAACGAGGTCAGTTCCTGACCCCGCGCCCAAATCTCACAGACTTGGGCCGCATTAATATCCCGATCCTCCCGATGACCACATTCTGGATTGGAGCAAACGTGAATCCTATCGCTCAACGTCTTGGGTGTAAGCTGCCAACACTTGGCACATCGTTGAGTCGGCTTCAGCTTCTGGGTGGGTGCTTCCATAAAAAAGCCTTCCCCCTCCACAAGCTTGTACTTGAGCGCCGATCGCCGCATTCCCATACCTACATCTAGGATGGAACGGTTAAGACCAGCTTTCTGCTTGTTCTGGCGTTTGCCCTTGCGGGTCATCCCCTGAAGATTGAGTTTCTCCGTAGCCACGATGCTATGACGGCAGGTGATTTCTGTGGCCGGTTGGTGAACCCAATTCTGACGTTGATTGGCAACTTTGCGCTTCTGTTTGCGGATGCGTTTCTGGGTTGCCAGCCAACGGCGATCGGCTTTAACTTTGCGTTTTTCAGGTTGGCGCTTCCGACGCAGCTTTTTAGCAAGATGGCGGATTTTGGGTTGAGCCTGGATGAGAAATTGGGGGGCTTTAATTATCTCCCCAGTGCTCAGGGCGATCGCCACCTTACATCCCAAATCCATGCCTACAATCCCGCTTCCTAATTCCCGTTTGGGTTCACAGGCTACAGTGATGGATGCGTACCATTTATCCTGAGGATACACAATGGTGCAGGTGGTGGGATTGCCCCAAGTTCGGGCTTGTCCCCGCATCTGAATTCTGCCTAAGTTGGAGAGTTTCAGATAGCCATTCTTCCCATCTGTTTCGGCTTTCCACCCCGAGGGACAAGGATATGTCCAACCAGAGTAATGGCGAATGGATTTGAACTTAGGATATTTTGCCAATCCCTTGAAGAAACGCTGATAGGCAAAATCAACCCGCTTGAGAGTTGCTTGCAACGCATGGGAACCCAGTTCTTTGAATTTGGGCCAAACTTCTTTGAATTCGGGCAGACTATTTTGCTGCTCAAAATACGAGACAGAGTGACCCAATTGCTGATACTGGGTCTTCCGGTTCGATAGGGCTGCATTGTAAAGATAGCAATGCAATCGCCGCCATTCAAACAGTTTGCTTTCTTGGTGGCGATTGGGATAGAGCCGTCCGGTGATGCGTCGGGTTTGCATAGAGTGATTATACCCTACGGCTAGGCAAAGAAAGCATAAACATCAGCAAGGAACCCTGACCCCATCTCTTTCATCCTTGAATTTCCACCCTAACAACCGCATTTCCTGAGCGATCGGGAGCCTCAACGAGACATCAGATTGAACTTACCTCTACTCTATACGGTCATCACTCACAGGAAGAAGAACGAGACATCAGATTGAACTTACCTCTACTCTATACGGTCATCACTCACAGGAAGAAGAGCGAGCGATGTGCCGCAATCCAAGGTTTTTGGATATGGATCCATGAACCCACTAATTTAGGACTGCTATAGCGGTTCTAAATGAATTTAGCAACTGGATCGGCTCCCCTCTCCCTTCAAGGGAGAGGGGTTGGGGGTGAGGGTCCATTCGCAAAATGATTTAGGTTGGCTATAGATACAGGATTAGCATCAGCCCGCCAACGAAGCCACCATAAACACAAGCGTATCGCCAGTGCATATGTGATTTTCGCTAACAGTTAAGTCATCTTTTAAGAGCTTGTTTTGTGTTCTGTTCATCATTACATAGTCTACCGACCAACCATTGGAAAATTCATTAGGAAGACCCAACTTCTGGACAAGAGATATTTTCAATATCTTTAACAAGAGATCCTTTGGAACAGTGGTAGTCAATCTTTGGCCCGTGTTAAGGATGAGAACTGTAATCTCTATTTCCTCTACAGTAGATGACAGCGATATAGCGGTAATTGGGATAACTTGGGCTTATTGTTATTTACAAATTGTTGAAGCACTGCTCGTAATTCCCCTAATTCATCCCGCACAAGCTCCTCCATCCGTTGCAGCACCCGCTCCACATCTTCCCGGTGCGCCAATTTCGGCAAATACTGCTGAATTTCCTGAAGGTTCGCCAAAGTTGCCCCATGCAAATCCAACACCATCCCCGCAAACGCTTTCGGGTCATCCTTCAACACCTGTACACAAATACTTGCCAAAATTCGCCGCCAACTCCCCCGCCAACGCCGCCACTACCTCCTTATACTTCGCCCTTTCCCCAGGCAACATCCCTCGCCGATAGCCCCACGCCACCAAATCCTCACTCAAATCCTGCCACTGGTCCACCTTCAAAACCTGGTAGTTGCTGAACCCTTCCGGAGCTTGGCTAAACAAGTCATGAAGCTGCTCCTCCTGCAAGGTTTCAAACACATTAATGCCCTGCACCCGCTCCAACCAATAGGCTTCCACCCCATCCGCCAACCCCTGCAATCCGGCGCGCAACTTCGGGAACTGGGGGATGATGCGCTCCTCTAAAGTTTTCCCCACCGTCCGTCCCGCCGCCTTCGCTCAATCCTCATTCCGCAACACCTCCCCATGATTGCGAAACCGCTCCCTCAACGCCCCTAAATGATTCGCCTCCATCCCCGCCAAAAAATTGCCCACCATCCCCCAAAGCGGCCCACCAGCGGCCACCGTCAGCATAGCCAGCAAACCCACCAGCGCCGTTTCCCCCAATAGGCTTTGATTCACCTTGAGCCACTGCTTCGCATCCATCCTCTGTACCTCCACCACTGCACCTATTTTACTGAAGGTTCCTCAACTTGGGGAGGATTTGTCAGCAAGAAGTGGGTACGAACAGCCCTATCCCGGTTCATGAATTTCACCGCAACGGACGGGAGCAATTAGAATAGAAACGTGAATCTTGCTTAACTGGAGTGTTTGACATAGTGTCATCGGAATTAATCTCGACCTTCAGAGCGCTGAGTCGTTCAGATAAGTTCTATATCATGCAGATTCTGCTCTCAGAATTAGCCCAGCAGGAAACCAGTCTGATTCAGTCTCAGCAATCTTACCCCCTGTGGTCGCCATATAGTGCAGATGAGGCAGCAGATACAATGTTAAAAGTGCTAGAGGCGTCTCAATCTCAAGATCATGGGTAACCCTGAACGATATCCATTTTTATCTGGTAATCCAGCATTAGGTGAAGCTAGTTTTCGTCCAGATCTGCCTTTGACTTTGGTTTACCAGGAGAGTTTCCCTCCACCCCGGATGGCACCTCCACCCGTGCCACCGCGCTAGGGATACGCCCCCAGCCAGAACCCGTTCATGGTTGACATCCGGCAAATTAGCCCTATATCCTTAATTCATCGCTTTTATGTAACGACCTCTAAATATATGAATATCAATGCATCTATTATTGACCAACGTTTAGCATCAGTCGTTAACGAGATTCAGGAAAAGTCGGGGGCAGAGTTAGGCATCAGAGATGAAGGCAGGCTCAAATCCGTAGCGTTTGTGTATTTATGTGTTAAAACCCTCTTGGATTTAGGGGATGACGACGCTTTTGATTGCTTAACCGAAGGGGGGGGTGATTTTGGAGTAGATGCCATCCACATTTCTGAGGAGTACGATGGTGAATTTACCGTAAGCTTATTTCAAGCAAGATATAGAAATAATCTAGACGGACAATCCAACTTCCCTGAACAAGGAATAGATAGTTTAATCAAGGCAATTCAATACTTATTTAACCCAGCATCTAGACTGGAACATATTAATCAACGACTACTCGCCAAAGTGGAAGAAGCTCGCAGTTTAATTCGTGATGGTTACATTCCACAAGTTAGAGCATTAGCTTGCAATAATGGCATCCGGTGGAATTCATCGGCTCAGGAAGCTATTAACCGCACGGGTTTTGGTGAGCAGGTGACATGGGAACATATTAATCACGAGCGATTAGTTAAAATCCTGCAATCGCCCAAACCCGTCAAAGATTCTTTGCAACTCAGTGGTAAGGCGATCATTGAGGATATGGAGTTTAGCCGCGTATTAGTCGGCAGAATTTCCGTTACTGAAATCGCTGCACTGATTCAGCGACATGGAGAACGATTATTAGAGCGTAATATCCGGCGTTACTTAGGCTTACAAGGAAACCGGGTTAACGAGAGCATTAAACATACTTTGACTAGCGATGAGAAAAATAACTTTTATTTTTATAATAATGGAATCACTCTAATTTGTGATAACTTTTATTATAACGGGCTACAAAATAGTGATTATCAGGTTCGGGTGGAAAACTTGCAAATTATTAACGGGGGACAAACCTGCATGACTATTTTTAAAACCTTGCAAGAACCCAGTTTGCTGAATCAAAATGCCCAAGCTTATGTTTTGGTGCGATTATATCAATTACCTCCAGATGACCAAGCTTTTGTTCAACGAATTACTTACGCCACTAATAGTCAAAATCCAGTGGATTTGAAAGATTTACGCGCTAATGATGAACGCCAGAAACAACTGGAAATGGATATTCAGGCTTTGGGATTCAATTACCGACGTAAGCGTTCTGATACCAGCAACAGACAGACAGATATTACTTCAGGAGTAGCCGCTGAAGCTGTCCTATCTATTTGGAGAAAAAAGCCTCATCAAGCCAAATTCTTCTCTCGTGAGCATTTTGGGAAACTGTATGATTCAATATTTACCGATGACTTGAACGGTTCCCAAGTGGTTCTGGCTGTTCTGCTGTATAGAATTTCAGAAAATCGTCGCAAACGGCCAGAGCAAACAGACCCATCCTTCGTTCGTTATGGTTCATGCTTTATTGCCATGCAGATGGGACGGAGACTGCTGGCTGATATGAATATTAAAATTAAAGATATTAGCCATCAGAATTTCCAACGCTCCCAGCAGCTTATTCACCAAAAGAGTGAGGATTATTTTAATGGCTCAGTCCAGGATATTCAACGAGCCCTTGAGGCTCTTTATGGCCAACAAGAAATTTCCTTGCAGCAGCTATCTGCCACCTTTAGGCGCGGCGATTTAATTAGTAGACTTTAATCGGTACAACGTCAGCTAATGACTCGTGAATCCCAAGTTCATTTCTAGTCAATATAGCAATAGTATCCGCATCAATAATCAGCCCCCCTATGAGCCAACCGATCGCCGTCCCCTCTGTTTCCTTCCCCTCCTCCCGCGCCACTGCCCTGGGTATGCGGCCCCTGAACCGGCCCCGGATTGACATCCGGCAAATTGCCGTATATCCTTAATTTATAGCTTTTATCTCATATTATGGAGCAACCCCCATGACTCCTCCAACTGATTCTAAATCCTCAGCGCGGCTAGAAGCTCGTCTCAGTCAGGAAACTAAGGCTCTTGTGCAGAAGGCTGCTGATTTACAAGGACGAACCCTGACAGATTTTGTGGTAGCTGCTGTTCAAGCAGAAGCCTACAAAGTGATTGAGCATCACCAAACTCTCAAGCTAAGTCGAGAAGACAGTGAAGCGTTTGTGGATGCGATTCTCAATCCTCCGAAACCTAATGATGCCTTAAAATCAGCAGCTTTACGGTACAAACAGGTGATGTCGGTTTAAGGGTTGTTAAAATCAACCTGCTTGATCAGCTGTTGCCTGTCTAAATTGGAGGTTAGAAAATCATGAAACCGTTGGAGTGCGAGCATCTTGCTCGCTAGGATCATTCAGTTTAAATGCGTAAGCAGCTTAGTCGAACCCATATCGGCTCAAACTTTTACTGTGGAGAAGAAAGTTGAGAGACCTAAATCCCTAATCTGCTATAATTTATATTTTAAAGTTCAATGTTCTGGCAAGAATTATGCGGTCACTTGAGCAACTGACTGAGGAAATATTATCCCTGCCTAGTGAGTTGAGAGCACTTCTGGCTGATAAGTTAGTGGAAAGTTTGGAGTTCAGTGCTGACTCAGCAATTCAGGCGGTTTGGGTGACTGAAGCCCAGCGCCGCAGAGATCAGGTCCGAAATGGCTCTGTTCAGCGCATTTCCGGTGAAGAGGCTTTAGCGGAAGTCAGAGGGCTGATTGAGTCATGAAGGATGTCTTTCATCCCATTTGCTGATATCATAGGCAAATCATGTCCTGAATGTCTGATCCAGCAACTGTGACTCCTGTGTTTGAATCCTTTGAACCCACACCCTCCCCAGAAGAACTGACCGATATTGTGGTAATCGGGAGTGGAATTGGCGGATTGTGCTGTGCTGCACTGTTGGCACAGTATGGTTTTGCAGTAACGGTTTGTGAGAGTCCCAGCATAGCAGGCGGTGCATCTCATAGTTTTTCGAGAAATGGTTATACCTTTGATTCGGGTCCATCGTTGCATTCGGGTTTGTCTGACTCTCCCTCGGCTCACCCGCTTAAACAAGTTTTGGATGCCATTGGTGAGACGGTTCCTTGTCTGACTTATGATACTTGGGGTTGTTATCTTCCGGAAGGTGAGTTAAAGATTGCGGTAGGTGCAGACCCGTTTTGTGAGGTGCTGCAAGAGTTGCGAGGTAGGGGCGCGGTTCAGGAATGGCGGAAGCTGCAACAGGTGATGGAACCTTTAGCAGCAGCGGCGAAGGCGATCGCCTCGGCACGTTTTGCACCGGCTGCTATCGCTCACTTGGGGAACATCGTCAAACTCACCGGGCCTTTTAGTCGAGTCATGGATGAGGTGATTCAGGACCCGTTTATCCGCAACTGGTTGGATTTACTCTGTTTTCTGCTCTCTGGACTGCCTGCATCGGGGACTAGCGCCGCAGAAATGGCCTTTATGTTTGCGCAATGGTATCGCCCGGGAGTGGTGCTAGAGTACCCGATCGCCGCCAATACAATCGCCCCCTTAAACAAGCATCTGGCAATGCTAAAAACAATCGGGTTTTAAAACACCAAAAACCCGATTATTCTTCAGTTCGTAGTAACGCCTTCAGGCGTTACTACGAACTGAAGAAATAACGCCTGAAGGCGTTACTACGAACTTACAGAATGGGTTAAGATATCGCGATGGTGGGGTGACTGTAAGTTGGTGATAGTGGGTCCGGATGGGATAATTCCCCCGGGATTTAAGGGGAAGAGGTTGCCGTAATAGTCTCGTTTGATACTATCGAGGTCGCAGGTGTCGGATACTCCGGAGAGTTGATAAATGTCTCGGAGATATCCTCCTAGGTTTTGATAGTCCTGGATGCGGCGTCTATTGCATTTAAATAATCCGTAATAGACGATATCAAAGCGAAATAAGGTGGTAAATAGCCGCACATCGGCTAAGGTTAATTGGTTTCCACATAAGTATCGGTTCGTTTCCAATACAGCGTCTATTTCATCTAGGGTTGTAAAGAGTTCAGTGCAGGCAGTATCATAAGCGGTTTGACTTTGGGCAAATCCGCAGCGATAGACGCCGTTGTTAATTGATGGATAAATTTTATCGTTCCAATATTCTATTTTTTCGCGTAAGGATTCGGGATATAAATTGAGTTCAGGGTGGGTGCTAAATTCATTAAATTCTGAATTGAGCATCATGATGATTTCAGCACTTTCATTGTTGACAATAGTCTGGGTTTGGGTATCAAAGAGGACTGGAACGGTGCAGCGTCCTTGATATCCGGGACGGGCGATCGCATACAATTCTGGGAGGGTTTGACAGCCGTATTCTGCTTGGTCAAGGACCCAGATTCCGGCATCGGGAGAGGGGGAGACGATCGCAACTGAAATGGCCGATTCTAATCCTTTGAGCGATCGCACCACGAGGGTCCTATGCGCCCAAGGACAGCCTAATCCCACATACAGGCGATACCGTTCCTTTGCCGGGGGATAAGGGTTTTCCGGTTGGGTTCCCACGGAATTTCTAAACTCGCTGGTGGGACGAATATATCCCCCCGTCTGATTGCGCGGGGCGAGTTTTGACATCATCAGTTGCCAGAGGGTTGTCCAGACAAATTTGCCCAGTTTAATTATAACTTTTGAGGGCAATTTCTTCCCTTTGTTCGGGGAGATATCGGTTTTGACAGGTGGAGTTTCTAAAGACATAATGAATGGTTTGAAGGGGATAAATTCAGGAAAACATTTCCAATATTACAATTCTCGATCCGTATGCACATCGGAGTGCCTGGTTATTTACTCGGGTAATTGCTGTTTGAGGGAAGCAATCATTTCAGCATCTAGTTTGAGTTTTACCTCGATTAATCGGGTTGTATCTCGTAAAATTAAGGTTTGATTGTCTTCTACAGAAATTTCGGCTTCTCTCAAGGTCAAGGTTTGATATTTCAAGGCAGCGACTCCCATCTGCATGACGAGGGTGGGTTGGGATTGGGGATAAATGTAGAGTTGCTGCCGTTTGGGGTCGAGTTGCAGTTGTCTGACGGTGGTATTACGTTCGTCTGACATTCCCGGTTTTTGCCAATAGAGGGTAATGCCGCGTATATCGGGGTTGGCGATCGCAAAGGTTTCGTCAAAGCGTTGGGGTTCCCAATCCAATTCTCGAACCTCGTCCTTTTCCGAGAGGATGCGTTGGCGCAAAATAATCTCTTTATGGTTGAGATTGCGCCACCATTGCCGGATTATCTCGAAATTTTGGACCATCTCGGGATTGCTGTTGCCAGACTGCCAAGTGATAAATTGCACGATCGCCCTCCTGTATTGCTATCAATTATCCCCATTTTAGAGTTTAAATTAGATTTTAAAGTTGACTGCACACCGGCAACGCTAAACCTCCCCTGACATGGACTTACCCATCGTTTATCATCCTGACTATGTGGCCCCTCTGCCCCCATCCCATCGGTTCCCGATGGAAAAGTTTCGGTTACTCTATGAAATGCTTGTAGGCGATCGCGTTGTCACTCCCGAACAGTGTCACACGCCAGAATTGCCACCCCAGGACTGGATTGAATCAGTCCATGACCCCGCTTATGTCCAGGCATATTGCCAAGGCACTCTCGACACCAAAGCACAGCGACGGATTGGATTACCCTGGAGTGAGGCGATCGCCCATCGCACTTGTATCTCCATTGGTGGGGCAATTTTGACCGCAAAACTGGCGTTAGAGCATGGATTAGCTTGCAACACGGCAGGAGGAACCCATCATGCCTTTCCAGATTTTGGGTCAGGGTTTTGCATTTTCAATGATTTGGCGATCGCCTCGCGGATGATCCAAAAATTAGCGGGAATTCGCAAAGTCTTAATTGTAGATTTGGACGTGCACCAAGGGGATGGGACGGCGTTTATTTTTCAAAATGACCCCGATGTATTTACTTTTTCTCTACACTGTGAGGCCAATTTCCCCGGGCGAAAACAAACCAGTGATTTAGATGTCCCTTTACCCGTGGGAATGGAGGATGATGAATACTTACAAACCGTCGCCGGTTATTTACCAGATTTACTCCGCCAATTCCAGCCCGATTTAGTCTTGTATGACGCTGGAGTGGATGTTCATGCAGGCGATCGCCTAGGTAAATTATCCCTGAGTGATACAGGGATTTTTCGGCGGGATATGCAGGTATTAAGCACCTGTCTCGCTGCCAGATATCCCGTTGCCTGTGTGATTGGGGGCGGATATTGCGAGGATATGCGAGGTTTGGTCTATCGCCATTCTCTCTTACATCGTGCCGCAGCTCAAGTCTATCGCCAGTATCGCCTTTAGTTCGGAGATCTGTGCCGGACCTCTCTCCGACTCCCCCTTCCCTCGCAGGGAAGGGGGTTGGGGGGTTAGGTCTCCCCGCAACCCAATCCCCCAAACAAAAACAGTCAAACTACTCCCGTTCCAAAATTCTGACCATGCCTTTGGCACTGCCACTGACGAGCAGTTGTCCATCGGGACTGTAAACTAAGGACATAACGGCCCCACTTTCTTCCGTTAAAGCACAGACTAATTTGCCCGTGGGTAAATGCCAAATTTTGACCGTCCCATCGGCGCTGCCTGTGGCAAAGCTGTTCCCATCTGGGGCGAGGGCGACTGCGGTTACGGGTCCTAAATGGGCGCTTAGACTCCACAGCAGTTCTCCGGTTTCCAAATTCCAGAGTTGAATACTGCCGTCGCCACTGCCGCCAATGAGGAGTTGTTGGGGGGAGATGACGATCGCCTCGACTGCATCTAAGCTGCCATTGAGGACCGACATCGGTTGTTTGGTTTGGAACTGCCAGAGGGTAATAGTGCCATCACCACCGCCTCGGGCGAGAATCTGACCATCGGGGGAAATGGCGAGGGAAAAGATGGGTCCGGTATAGTCTGTGAGGGTATCGATTAATTCAGCAGTGGACAAATCCCACAACTTAATCGTCTCGTCAAAACTGCCACTGACTAGGGTTTTGCCATCCGGGGCGATCGCCAAGGCGCGGACGGAACCCTCATGTCCCGTGAGGGTTTCTTTGCAAATTCCCCCGGGGAGTTCCCAGAGTTTGATGGTTTTATCCCAACTGGCAGAGGCGAGGGTTTTGCCATCCGGGGCGATCGCAATGGAAAAAACCCCGCGTTTGTGTTCGGCGAGGACTTGCAACAGTTCTCCGGTGGCGAGTTTCCAGAGTTTAATACTGGTATCAAAACTGCCCGTTGCCAGGATTTGACCATCGGGGGTAATTCCCAGCGATCGCACCCAGTCGGCATGGGCGGGCAAACTGTGCCGACAGATCCAATTCTGTGCCGTGGGTTCCGAGGGTCCCGTGAATGAGGGCAGGACGATTTTTGACGAGGGCGGTTTGGATTTAGCGGGTTGAGAAGGGGTTGTCGATGTCGCGGGTTCCGGCGTCGCGGGTTCCGGTTGTGGGCGAGGTGGGGGCGAGGGCACCACGATTTGCGAGGTCAATTGGGAAATTGCCTCCTCCACTCGTTCTAAGCGGTAGGCAAAGGATGAGCGATTCAGATAGGCGATCGCATTGCCCAGACTTTCATCCAACAGGGCATATTGCTCTTTCAATCCGGTGATTTCGCGCTGAATCTGGGAGAGGTCCACCGATTCTAACTTAGCCAATCGGGTTTGAAAGCGGGCGAGTTCATCCGGGGACCCCGTAGACGAAGGGGGGCGACTGCCTTCCTCCACTTCGACTTGGGGAACGGGAAGTTGCTTATGGGATTCCACCCGTTGGGTGAGCATATCGAGTTCTTCCGCCAATTGTCGATGCAGTCGATTCGTGGTTCCACTAACTCGGCGAGTTTGGTGTTCCAGGCGATACCGGGCGATCGCATTCAGAATCAGGGAACTGCAAATCAGCGGGGCGGCAACATAGATTGCCCAATTTAAAAAGACCGCCACTATCGACGCCACCACTGACGCGAACAAGGAAGCATATTCTGCGGTTTCTAGCCAATGACGGTGATTTGACATGGAGTCCTTACCCACCAACCGGAGCCTACATTACAATTGCCATTTTACAATCCTAGAAACAGCTTGGCCAGATTAAAGTAAATTAGAACACCTAATACATCCACCGCAGTGGTAATAAACGGCGCTGACATCAGGGCGGGATCTAACTTGATGGCGCGGAATAAAAACGGTAGGGACGAACCCGCCACCGATGCCAAAATTGAAATTGCAATCAGAGAAACGCCCACACAGAAAGCCACCTGAATATTCACCTGCAAGAGGAAATAGGCCCAGATGGTGGCGAGGGTTCCCAAAATTGTCCCCAGTAATGCTCCAGCAATCCCCTCACGGAAGATGACTTTCATCGGTCCGAGTAAGCGCAGTTCATCGGTATTCATCCCGCGAATCACCACGGTGGAAGACTGGGCACCGACATTCCCTCCAGTTCCCGTGAGTAGGGGGATAAAGGCGGTGAGGACGACGACTTGCTGCAATAGGTCTTTTTGGGAGTTAATAATGGATCCGGTGACGGTATTGGTGAGCAATAAGACGAACAGCCACACGACACGCCGTCGCGCCACCGTCCATAAACTCATTTCAAAATAATTATCCCCATCGGACTGGACCCCACCCAAGGCATAAATATCCTCGGTGGTTTCCTGTTCCATAATGTCGATCGCATCATCAATGGTGATGACCCCGACTAAGCGTTGCTCGCGATCGACCACGGGGATCGCCAGGAAATCATAGCGCTGAATCAGGCGAGAGACTTCCTCTCCGTCGGTATCCGTATGGACGAACACCACGTCTTGAGTCATGATTTCACTAATTTTTTCCTCGGGGGAACTAATCACCAAGTCCCGCAGGGAAACGATTCCGGTTAACCGGCGATCGCTATCCATGACGTAGAGGTAATAAATAATTTCCGCGACAGGCGACAGGGTGCGAATTCGTTCTAGGGTTTGACTGACGCTCATGTTTTCCCGGACGGAAATATATTCCGGGGTCATGACTCTCCCAGCAGTTCCCGATTCGTAGCCCATCAGCAGGGCGGTGGACTGCCATTCCGTGGGAGACAGTTGCGCCCGCAATCGGCGCACGACTTTCGAGGGCAACTCATCCAGCAGTCGGGCGCGATCGTCCGGGGACATATTGCCGATGATATCGAGGACATCCTGGCGCTTGAAGTCTTCTAAAAGCACCTGTTGGACGCTGGTATCGAGATGTTCGTAAACTTCCGTTGCTTCCTGTTTGGATAGCAAGCGAAAGGCGATCGCCTGCATCGCTTCGGGCATTCCTTCGATCGCTTCGGCGATATCCACAGGTTGAACCGGGACTAAAATCGCTTTAGCCCCCTGGAGGTCCCCTTGTTTGAGGAGGGCTTCCAGTTGCGATCGCACTAAGTCAGGTATTTCTCTCCGCGACAGGGTCCCGAGGGGAGAGGATATCGGTTGAGGTTCAGTCACGTTTAACTCCCTGGATCCAGTCCGATCACTATTCTATACAATTTAAGGGGACGCGAACCCGTCACCCGAGGCAAAACAGGGCGCGTCGAACAGGATATCTCCAGTGGTTTCCCAGTCACTGCGTACCTCCCAAAAGCTGCTGTGCCACCGTTAAATAAATTAGCACCCCCAGGACATCCACAGCGGTGGTAATAAAGGGCGCTGACATCAATGCTGGATCAAAACCCATTCGATAAAATAAAAACGGCAGGGCGGATCCAGCGAAGGATGCCAGGATGGTAATCGCCAGCAAACTCACGCCCACGGAAATGGCAACGAGCAGATTTCCTGCTAAGAAATAGGCCCAAACGGTGACGACAATGGACAGCATGATCCCTAACAGCCCCCCGGCGATCGTCTCCCGTCCAATAATTCTCCAGGCTTTTCCTTCCCGAATTGCATTGATATTTAACCCGCGAATCACCACGGTGGAGGACTGTGCACCGACGTTCCCCCCCGTATCAATGAGTAAGGGAATAAACGCTGCCAGTGCGACCACTTGTTGGAGAATATCTTCTCGGGCCCGAATCACTGCCGAGGTTGCTGTATTTGTAATTAATAAAATAAACAACCAAACTACACGCTTTCGCACCACGGTGAATAGGTTGGTTTGAAAATAGTTTTCTCCCCCACTTTCCACCCCACCGAGGGCATAAATATCTTCCGTGGTTTCGGCTTCCACCACATCCATGACATCATCCACGGTGATAATGCCCACGAGACGTTGTTCGCTATCGACCACAGGCAAGGCTAGAAAATCATAGCGTTGAATTAATCGCGCTGCTTCCTCGCGATCGGTTTCCGTGGAAACAAACACGGGTTCTCGCCGAGTAATTTCTGATAACAGTTGTTGCGGTTCCGAGACGACTAAATCCCGCAGAGAAATCGTGCCAATTAAGTGCCGAGAGGCATCGGTTACATACAGATAATAAATGATTTCACTGACATTGGCTAAATTTCTAATCCGGTCTAGGGCATTTCCTATGGTCATGTTTTCTTTGACCGCGATATACTCCGGGGTCATCATTCTCCCGGCGCTGTCTGGGGGATAACCTAAGAGCAAGGAGGTGGTTTGACGTTCGTCGGGACTCAGTTGTTCTAGGATACGCTTGACCACTTTGGCTGGCAATTCATCAAACAACCGGGCGCGGTCATCCGGGGACATTTTATCAACAATGTCCAGCACGTCCTGGCGTTTAAATTCTTCGATTAAGGCATATTGAATACTGGAGTCCAGATATTCATAAACCTCGATTGCCTCTTCTTTGGATAATAACCGAAAGGCGATCGCTTGCATGGTTTGCGGTAATCCTTCAATCGCCTCAGCGATATCAGCCGGTTGGACTGGAACCAGTAATGCTTTTGCTCCGGGTAGGTTATTTTGTTCGAGTAATGCCTGCAATTGCGATCGCACGAGTTGGCGTAATGCGTCTCGGGTCGTCGGCTGAACGGACGGGACTTCCGTAATATTATCGTTATTATTATCGTTCATGCTCTACTCTCTCATTGATTCTACATTTTGGAGTGTGTTTTGGGGTTTGTTCCCCAATCTTCTATAGAGTCTAATGCAGGCGAAATCAGGCAACAGAATCTCAGGTTTGTTGCGATCGCTGTTGCAGAATTCCCCTTCATGATATTTCCAAGCGCATCCAGTTCGCGATGGACCAAGGATTTATTTCCATTGGCGATCGCGACCCAAAACGCTAACCAAAATTAGCAACAGGGGCTTTAATTTCTGATCCGGCATCCAGTTAGGCTAACTGTTTGCTGGCCTAACCCTCATCCGTCGTTTAAATCTTTAAGCTTTCTGTGATTCATGGTTTACCTCCATTCCTAACATGACCGCCCTCTTCCCGGGCGGTCACGAGATGAACCAGAAAACTCACAGGTGGAGTCACACTAGGTCATTTCTCTGACTAAACCGCCCAGTTGTGGGGAAACGCGGTCGAGGTTCGTCTAAAGGCTCGTCAGCCATTGAGTCTGCCTGAGTAATCGTTGGAATACAACTACTACCAGAGCTTTCCACTTGAGTATTCCTTACTTGTTTAAGTTGCGTTTAAGATTGGGCAGTTCAGATGGTTCTGAAAGCCCTTTTTTCTTATACCACTCTTCAGAAAACAGGTCAAGCTTTTTTTTATTTTTTTACGAAAAAGGTTTTTCACTCTCCCCATCGGGTCAGAAGTTGGCTGGAGATTATCCATACTTCTGACCGTTTGCTCAATTCTAAAACTCCGCCCTGAAAATCCCTCTATCCCGTTTTCAAAGGGGAAATTTCAGAGAAAAATTGCTCTAGTTCTGAGCAGTTTCCACGGCGATATCCCCGGTTTGGACGACTAAAACAGGAACGCGACTCCCCGCTAAAACCCCTTGAGAAACCGACCCCACTGCCGCCCCTTGTCGGTCTGGATTAGGGCGTTTCCCGACCACAATCGCCGTGACCGGATGGGCTTGCGACCAGGCCAAAATTGTATCCACAACTGGACCTTTTTCAGTCATAAACCGATGGCGAATATCCGCTAAAATTCCCTGGGTTATCTTCTGAATTGCTTGAATTTCCTCCGGATTGTCTTCTGTGACTACATACAAAACAATCGCCTCTCCATGACTACGCCGAGCTAAATCTGCCGTTTGTTTCAAAACTTCCATTGCCCCCGGCGAACGATCCACTGCTGCCAAAAACAGAGTCCGAGCATTCACCGTCACTTTTGTTGGGTCTACTTCTCCTTTTTTTAGCAATTTTGGAGCAAAAGTTGGAATTGCCCAAGCCCCCAAAGGAGCAGTCACTAAAATTGCCAAGGCAGCAATGGCTAAAATAATTTCACCCCCTTCAATTCCATAAGCTAAAGGTAACGCACCCAAGGCCGCCTGCACTGTTGCTTTTGCAGAATTTCCAGGTAACAAAAACAGTTTTTCTTGCCAATTCCAATTACTCCCTGCCGTAGAAAGTGTCCAACCCAGGGTTCGCCCGATTAATAAACCCACGGCTAAAATAGCAAGGCCGGGTAAGAACATCTCGCCCAAAACTTGGAGATGAATACTGGCTCCCATTAACACAAATAAGACAATTTCCGCCACAATCCATAGGGTATTAAATCCATTGCGGAGTTGACGGGCCAGGGGTGCATCCAGTTCGATTAAAAAGAATCCCATTGACATGACCGCTAGATACCCCGAAAAATAAGGGAATTGGCGGGCGGCAATCACGGCAAATGCCGCCACAACTGCGGCGATTAAGACATCTTGAACCTGATTTTTACTCCAGCTTTGGTGTTCGAGGAGAGAGACTAATAATTGGGCGGCTAAATAACCGGCAATGGTTCCTAAAATCACCTGCATAACTGCTTGGAGGGGAAGTAATAAGAGCGGATTTAATGAGAGTCTCCCGGGCAAAATGACTCGCTCCATTTCCCCTTGTTGGAGGAAATTTAACAGTAAACTGAAAACAAGTAATAGCACAACATCAGAAAGGGCCGACCCGGTTAAAATGGCATCGGGAATACCTTTTTCGACGCCCCAACCCAAGCGTTTGAGACGCAACATTCCCGGGACAATGACGGCGGGAGATTCGGCGGCAATAATGCAACCGAGGAGCAATCCAGTTAATAGGTCAAACTGGAAGAGAAACATCGCCGCAATGGCGATCGCAATTGCTTCTAAGATAGCGGGTAAAATGCCTAATCGTAGAGCTACGGTTCCCTGTTCCGCCAACTTTTCGCGATCGAGTCCGAGTCCCGCTTTCATCAGGATAATCATCACCGCCACGGTTCTCAAATCATCCGCAGCCGCAAGAATTCCCGGTTCTAGGCGATTTCCCACCTCGGGACCGAGGATGATCCCCACCAAAATCATGCCAATGAGCGGGGGTGCACCGAGGCGACGGGCGAACTGACCCGCAAAAAAGCCCATCCCTAAGATCCAAATTGTACTGATTAACATTGCTCATGCTCCTGAACAGTTGTGCAGTGGCTGCTCCAGGAGTGGATTGATGCGATCGCCCTACCTCCCGGCATTCAGCCAAGAAAGGTAGGAGCCATCAGCCGTTCAGCCCCCCATCGGGATCGCTGAATTGGCGGTTATGGCGAGCTCCATCGCCTTCAATCTTAAATCAGGACTTAATATAGCATGAATTTCCGCAACAATCCATCGATTGACCCTTTTTTTGCTCGGACCGAATGACTCAAAAATCATCCCCCTGCTGGCAGAATCTCTTTCTGGAGGTAGAATCCACCGGAGGATTAAGTTTTGTAAAATTCACAGCAAGCGGGAATTTAATAGGAGTTTTTTCATGTCTCAGTACGATGTAATTATAATTGGAGCCGGTCATAACGGCTTAGTCTGTGCGGCTTACATTTTAAAAGCGGGTAAAAGTGTTTTAGTTTTAGAAAAACGCTCAGTTCCCGGGGGTGCAGCAACGACAGAAGAATCCTTGCCTGAAGAAGCACCGGGTTTTAAATTTAACCTCTGTGCGATCGACCATGAATTTATCCATCTCGGGCCAGTGGTGGAAGAATTAGAACTGAAAAAATATGGATTGGACTATCTGTATTGCGACCCGGTACTGTTTTGTCCACAACCCGATGGAAAATATTTTCTCGGCCATAAATCCGTAGACCAAACCTGTCGTGAAATTGCCCGCTACAGTGAGCGCGACGCCCAGAAATATGGTGAATTTGTCCAATATTGGCAGCGAGTTTTGAATGCGATCGCCCCGATATTCAACGCGCCGCCTAAATCGATTATCGATATCACTGGCAATTATAATTTCGATAAAATTAAAGACCTACTGTCTTTACTCGGAACCCCGGATAAAATCCTTGATTTTGCCCGAACCATGCTCAGTAGTCCTCAAGATATGTTAGAGGAATGGTTTGATACCGAAGTTGTCAAAGCACCTTTAGCTAGACTCGCCGCAGAAATGAGCGTACCTCCCTCACAAAAAGGGATGTCTGTCGGTGCAATTATGATGGCAATGCGGCATAATCCCGGGATGGCGAGACCCCGAGGAGGAACCGGCGCACTCACCCAAGCATTAGTGAATCGAGTCACCAGTCTTGGGGGTGAAATTTTGTGCGATCGCGGCGTCGAAAAAATTTTAATCGATAATGGTCGTGCCGTCGGTGTCCGCGTTGACGGAGGACAAGAATACCGCGCCAAAGAAGGAGTTATTTCCAATATTGATGTCAAACGAGTCTTCTTAAATCTTGTTGATCCAGGGGATATTGATTCCCGCGATCCCAACTTACGCGAGCGGGTAGAACGCCGCATTGTGAACAACAATGAAAGTATTCTCAAACTGGATTGTGCCCTCTCGGAAATACCCAGATTTGAAGCCTACAATCATCAAGATGAGTATTTAATTGGGTCCGTCGTTATTGCCGATTCCGTGCATCATGTAGAAACAGCTCATAGTCTCTGTCAACTTGGCATTGTTCCGGATGAAAATCCCTCCATGTATGCCGTAGTTCCCACGGTTCTCGACCCATCAATGGCCCCGGAAGGAAAGCATACCCTCTGGGTGGAATTCTTCGCTCCCTATCAGATTTACGGCGCAGAAGGAACCGGACAAAAGGGCACTGGGTGGACCGACGAACTCAAAAACAAAGTGGCCGATCGCCTGATTGATAAACTCTCCGATTATGCACCTAATCTCAAAAATTCAATTATTGCGCGACGGGTAGAAAGTCCAGCGGAACTCAGCGATCGCCTTGGGTCTTATAAGGGAAATCACTACCATATTGACATGACCTTAGACCAGATGATTTTCTTCCGCCCCCTCCCGGAAATTGCTAATTACAAAACGCCCATTGACGGGCTGTTTTTAACCGGCGCTGGAACTCATCCCGGCGGTTCGATTTCGGGAATGCCCGGACGGAACTGTGCCCGGGTATTTTTATTCCAACAGCAACCCATGAGCCAAACTTTAAAAGATGTGACAAATTCAGTCAAATCAATAGCAAATTCAGTGTTTAATTTGTCAAGTTGATTTCGAGAATTAAAATTAGGATTCTCACGATGAATCAAAGACCTAACCCCCACCCCGCCTTACCCGTCTAAGTTTTTGAGAAAAAACTTGACTCAATCTCTGGTCCCCTCCCCTGTATCTTGGGGAGGGTTATGGCATTTCATATCATAAAAAATCATAATCAACCGTAAGGTTAAGTTCCTTTTTGTAGCACCCGATTTAGCTTTCAAATCAAGAGCATAGCTTTCTGCATTATGGAGATGATTGTTTGTTTCAACCGTTGGCCAATTACCCGAATTAGTTGTTTCTGTCATCAATTAATAAAAGAGGAGCGATCGCTTTGGTAGATATTTACATTCTCGATCTGCTGGCTATTGGCTTATTGCTGCTCTCGGTAACGGTGTTTTCGGGGTGGATTAAGCGGTTGCCGCTTTCGTATGCCTTGATTTATTTAGCCGTTGGTATTTTTATCGGTCCTTATGGGATAAGATTAATTCTGGTGCGCCCCGAGGCGAACTTTTTGGAGCGATTAACTGAATTAGTCGTGATTATTTCGTTGTTTAGTGGCGGACTAAAAATGAATCGTCCGCTCAAGTTTTGGGCGTGGCAGACGACGGCCCGATTAATTGGATTTTTGATGCCAATTTCTATTGTAGCCCTGGCGGTTGTTGGGCGCTTATTTTTGGGCTTGGATTGGGGGGCGGCGATTTTACTCGGGGCGATTCTTGCGCCCACAGATCCGGTTTTGGCCTCAGAAGTTCAACTGGCTCATGTTGAGGATAAAGATGAACTCCGCTTTGGCTTAACTTCCGAAGGGGGTTTAAATGATGCCTTGGCTTTTCCGTTTGTTTATTTTGGGTTATATGCGTTAAAAGATAGCAATTTCAATAACTGGATTTATGAGTGGTTGGTGATTGATTTAATTTGGGCGATCGCCGCTGGTATTGGCATGGGGATTCTCGTCGCCTCGGCCATTATTTGGGTTAAAAAACAATTGCATCGCGTTCGTCCCGTGGATGAACTCATGCAAGATTTTATTGCATTGAGTACAATTTTAATGGCCTATTCCCTGACTGAAGTGATTAATGGATATGGGTTTGTCGCAGTATTTGTCGCTGGCATGACGGTCCGCAGAAGCTACAGCAGTGATGCAGAACGAACCCATTCTCAACTAAGATTAACGGAACGGGTGGAAAAACTCCTAGAAGTAGGAACTATCTTGTTAATCGGTTCTCTGCTGAGAATAGAACCGAGTTTACGGTTTGCCGGAGATACTTTGATTGTGGCGGGATTTTTGTTGTTTATTATTCGTCCTCTGGGAACTTGGATTAGTACCATTGGCTCAAACCTTCATGCCTCAAAACGGTTATTAATGGGGTGGTTTGGAATTCGGGGCGTGGGTTCGGTCTATTATCTCACTTATGCGATGGGCAAAGGATTAGAAGGAGAAACAGGGGAAAAACTTGCTTGGATTGTGTTTCTGACCCTGGTGATTTCGGTGATTCTGCAT
This sequence comes from Phormidium pseudopriestleyi FRX01, assembly GCF_017313335.1. Taxonomy (GTDB): domain Bacteria; phylum Cyanobacteriota; class Cyanobacteriia; order Cyanobacteriales; family Laspinemataceae; genus Laspinema; species Laspinema pseudopriestleyi. The sequence goes on from NZ_JAFLQW010000667.1 coordinate 23,322, forward strand.
GGAATTAGTGCGACTCCGTTGATGAATTGGTATGAGTCGAATTTGGAGAAAAGAAGGGGAACCCTAAAAGGCGATCGCCCCTGATGATGCAAATCCCCCTCCCTTACCCATTTTCTCCGGGGAGTTTCTATTATAATAAGGGAAACGACCTGATGGGTTTGTGGGAAGGCTACAATGAGCGAATCACCGGACTTTATTTTATATGCTCAACAGGGGCGGATACCCCTCATCAAATTGCCAAACTTGCCCAGGCTTTAGAGACACCGAACTGCCGGATTATTACGCCTAATTTGGGTTGGCTGCGGACCTTTTGGCGGATTGAACCGTTAATTCAAACCGTGGAAACTTTGGTAGCAGAAAACCGGGCTACCTATCCCACCACTCCGATGCGAATTATCGGTCATTCAATGGGGGATTAATTGAGTTAGAAGTGCTGCATCCTCACCCGGAATGGCGATCGCCTATTCATTCCTTAGTCTTGCTGGCTTCGATGGTGGGAGGAGTAGATTTAGCCCGGATTTTAGATCCCTAAAAGTTTACGGTAATAACTCGGCAGGTTTTATTTCAATATTTGTTGAAGCGGGGAAAATCACTCTCAGGGACAATTATGGACATGATTCAGGGTCAATATGAGCCAATTTTAGTCACCCTTTCCTTTATTATTGGGGCAGTTGCTTCTTACACGGCATTAGATTTAGCCGGACGGGTTAATCCCAACTCTTCGGTACGATCGCGCGTAATCTGGAGTGTGGCGGGTGCGGTGGCGATGGGAACGGGCATCTGGTCTATGCATTTTATCGCCATCTTGGCGTTACAGTTACCCGTCCCCACGGCCTACAATATCCCTCTAACGCTGTTGTCTTGGGTGGATGCCATTGTCGCCTCAGCTTTGGCGATGTTGCTGTACAATCGTCAGCGGTTGAGGGTCCCTCTCCAGGTGGGAGGGGGAATTGTCATGGGATTGGCGATCGCTTCGATGCATTATCTGGGGATGACGGCAATCCAGGTCCCGGCAAGGGTTCATTACAATCTCTGGGGGGTTACCCTGTCGGTGGCAGTCGCCATTTTTGCCTCCACTGCTGCATTAGGGTTGGCGTTTCAGGTTCGCGACTCCCTCAGTCCTCATCGTTCATGGGTTAAACTGGGTAGCGCGGGAATTATGGGAGTAGCGATCGCCGGAATGCACTATACCGGAATGTGGGCCACCTGTTTTGCGGCAATTTCTAACCCAGAAGCCATTCTGATTGAAGGTGCGGACCAATCTTGGTTAGCGATGCAAATCGGCCTGGGAACGCTGATTCTGCTGATTGTCACCCTGATTACTTCTTTAGTCGATCGCCGTTACCAATCCCACCTTTTGCGAGAACAGGCCCTCCAGGAAAGTGAAACTCGGTTCCGAACTCTGGTGGAAAATATGCCCGTTGGGGTATTACTTCTGGATGCAAAAGGCACTATCTTATTGAGTAACCCTCTGGCTAGTGAACTGCTGGATGTCTCGCAAGCGGAGTTACAGGGGAAAAATGCATTTGAGTTTAACTGGCAAGTTCTCTCCCTGGATGGCACGATTTCGATTCAAGAACAGCATCCCCTTCAGATGGCGATCGCCCAGGGGCAAATTGTGCAAAATCAAGTCACGGGAATTTGTCGTTGGGGGAAAAGAGACACAGTATGGTTGCTGCTGAATATAGACCCCCAACTCGACTCATCCGGCAAAGTTGAACGAGTGGTTTGTACCCTTAGTAATATCAGCGATCGCCAGCAAAGTGAAGATGATATCCGTCTGCTGTTAGATACCAATCAATCCATTCGTCAGGCAACCGATTTAGAAACTGCATTAGCCTCGGTCTTACGCTCAATTTGTATTACCATTAACTGGGATGTAGCCGAGGCTTGGCTTCCCGATGCCAATCACCAAATTCTCACCTATCGGCCCGGTTGGTATTACCCCGAACCCGGTGTGGAAGAATTCTGCCTGCAACGGGAACCCCTAACTTATCGATTTGGGGAAGGACTTCCAGGACGAGTGTGGGAGTCTCAGCAACCGGAATGGATTGAAAATTTGACCGAGGAAACTGAACAGACTGCCGATGCTTTAACCGCGATAAAGCAGGGATTAAAAGCCTATTTTGCGGTACCCATTATCCGAGGCAATGGGATTTTAGCGGTTCTAACCTTCTTTAAACGCACAGAAAGTCCCCGAGATGAACGGGCGATCGCCTTGGTGGGGGCGGTTGCCACTCAGTTAGGTTCCTACATTGGACAAAAGGTGGCAGAAGTGGCCCTGAGTGAGAGTGAACGGCGGTTACAACTGGCCTTGGAAGGCAGTGATTTGGGCATCTGGGATTGGCAAATTCCCACGGGAACAACCTATTTTGACCCGCAATGGAAACGGATGCTGGGGTATGAAGTTCAGGACATTGGCAATCACCATCAAATCTGGGAAGAATTGTTACATCCAGAGGACCGCAAGCCGACCCTGCGGGCGTTACAAGACCATTTAGCGGGGATTCTCCTAGTGTATGAACGGGAATTACGGATGCGATCCAAGTCTGGGGAGTGGAAATGGATTCTCTCTCGCGGTAAAGTAGTAGAACGAGACCCATCTGGCATCCCCCTACGCATGAGCGGTATCCACAAAGATATTACGCCCCGAAAAGCTGCGGAAGCTGCCTTAGATGAGAGTCAGCGTCGGTATCAAACCCTGGCTGAAGCTTCTCCGGTTTGTATTTGTCATACGGATGCCCAGGGAAATTGTCTTTATGTTAACCAGCGTTGGAGTGAGTTAACGGGACTTTCTTTGGAACAGGCGATCGGCAAAAGTTGGATTGCGAATCTCCATCAAGATGACTTCAAACGGGTGCAATCGGAGTGGTTTTTAGCTGCTGAAACTCGGGTGCCGTTTAAGTCAGAATATCGGTTGGTGCGTCCTGATGGTACGGTAGTCTGGGCGATCGGGCAGGCGATCGCAGAAATAGGCAATGATGGCCTAGTCAAAGGCTATCTTGGCACAATTACCGATATCAGCGAACGCAAACGGGCGGAAATTGCCTTACAACAACAGCTTAAAAGGGAACGCCTGGTGAGTTCGATTCAGGAACGGATTCGCTCCTCTCTCGACCTGGAAGAAGTCCTAGACACTGCCGTAAACGAAGTTCGGGGATTTTTAGCCACGGACCGAATTTTAATTTACCGTTTTAACCCGGATTGGAGTGGGGTGATTGCCGTTGAATCTGTGGGTTCTGACTGGATGTCCGTCAAAGGGATTGAAATCGAAGATCGCTGTTTCATCGAAACTCACATTCCCCTGTATGCTGAAGGTCGAATTCGGACGATTGATAATATTCATAAGGCTGGACTCTCCGAATGCCATGTAGAGCTCCTCAGTCAGTTTGCGGTTCAAGCGAATCTGGTGGTTCCTCTGCGACAAGGGGAACAATTATGGGGATTGCTGATTGCTCATCACTGTAGCGGCGAAAGACAATGGCATGAATCGGAAATTGAATCTCTGCGTCAGCTTTCGGTGCAATTATCGATCGCAATTCAACAATGTACCCTGTTTGAGCAAGCTAAAACTGAACTGCTGGAACGCAAACGGGCTGAAGAGGCCCTCCGCAAAAGTGAGGAACGGTTTAAATTAGCCGTATCCGGGACCAATGATGGGATTTGGGATTGGGATTTAAAAAATGACCAGATTTATTACTCCCCGGTCTGGATGCAAATTTTAGGGTATAAAGAGGGGGAATTACCCTATCGAGTTAGCACTTGGTTTAACAAGGTTCATCCGGACGATTTGTCTGTGGCGATGCAAACCCTGCAAGACCATGTGCAACGGCAAAATCCACTTTACTATTATCATACTCACCGCATGGAACGGAAAGATAAGAGTTGGATTTGGGTGGAAGTCAAGGGCAAATGTATCCGGAATGAAGCGGGGGAAGCTTACCGACTCACGGGAACTTTAACGGATATTACGGAACGCAAAAAAGCGGAAGAAGCGTTACAGGAAAGTGTCCAACGAGAACGCGCACTGTCCCAAGTGATTCAACGAATGCGCGAAACTCTGGATTTGGAAACGATTTTTTCGGCAACTACCCGGGAATTGCGTCAGGTGCTTAAGTGCGATCGCGTTTTAGTTCACCATTTTCATAACGACTGGCGAGGTGAGGTGGTAGCCGAATCCACGGGTCCAGAATGGATTTCTTTAATGGATAACATCCAGAATTTACCCGAAACTGCGGACAAACTAAACGGCAACGACTCTAATTTTCTAGGGTACAAGGAGGTGGCGCTGGCAGATTGCTATATGCAATCTGCCCGAACTGAAGCGTGGAATTTAGGCTTGACTTATTTGGCGGTTGAAGATGTTTACAAGGCGGGATTTGATGAATCTTACCTCAATATCCTAGAGCAATTTCAAGCCAAAGCTTATATTATTGTTCCGATTTTTTCCGGGAATAAACTCTGGGGATTATTAGCCAGCTATCAAAATAGCGGTCCTCGCCACTGGAAGGAAGCGGAAATTAAGGTCGTGGTTCAAATTGGCAATCAGTTGGGAGTGGCCCTCCAGCAAGCGGAGTTACTGGAAAAGACCCAGCGACAATCATACGCTCTCCAAAAAGCCGCCCTCGCTGCAGATTCGGCCAACCGTGCGAAAAGTGAGTTTCTTGCCAATATGAGCCATGAACTGCGAACTCCCCTGAATGCGATTTTGGGGTTTACGCAAGTCATGGCCCGGGATTCCTCGCTCAACCCTGAAAATTATGAGCATTTAAAAATTATTAATCGGGCAGGAGGTCATCTTTTGGCTTTGATTAATGATGTGTTGGAAATGTCCAAAATTGAAGCCGGAAGAACAAGCTTTAATCTGGTTAATTTTGATTTGATTAATTTGCTGAAATCTTTAAATGATATGTTTCAGATTAGGGCGGAGTCGAAGCAACTCCAGATTATTTTTGAGGGCTGCGATACCCTTCCTCAGTTTGTGAAAACTGATGAGAGTAAATTGCGTCAGGTGCTGATTAATATTGTGGGTAATGCCCTCAAATTTACGGCTCAAGGTCACATCATCCTCCGGATTGAGGTGAAAGATGCCCGGATTGGGGCGAATCCTGGGGAGGGGGATTTTGCAGACCCAAATTCCCCGGATCAATTCTTATATTTTGAAATTGAGGATACGGGTCCAGGTATTGCCTCGGAGGAGATGGGAAAATTGTTTGAACCCTTTGGACAAACGGAAACAGGACGTAAATCTCAGCAAGGGACGGGCCTGGGTTTACCAATTAGTCAAAAATTCGTACAATTGATGGGAGGCGATATTCAGGTCACTAGCACCGTGGGTCAAGGAACGGTATTTGCCTTTGCAGTGGCGATCGCACCGAGTAGCGAGGCAGAGGTTCAAACTCGCCAAATCAATCGTCGTGCCGTGGCGATCGCCCCCCAAGCTCAGGGGAATGAATTTCGCATCTTAGTCGTAGATGATGCCTTTGAAAGTCGTCTGTTGTTAAAGACTATCTTGAAATCCCTGGGATTTCAAGTGCAAGAGGCAGAAAACGGCCAAGAGGCGATCGCGGTTTATCAAAGTTGGAAACCTCATTTAATTTTAATGGATATGCAAATGCCCGTCATGGATGGTTACGAAGCCACCCGACATATTAAAAGTACCGTTCAGGGTCAAAAAACAACCATTGTAGCTTTAACTGCCAGTGCTTTTGAGGAAGAAAGAAAAATGATTTTAAATGCCGGTTGTGATGACTTCATTCGTAAGCCGTTTCAAGAAGGATTTTTGCTGGAAACCATTGGCAAATATCTAAATATAGACTATATCTTTGAAGACATCTCCCCAGACCAGGACCGCCCACAACCCGATAATTCTAAACCCCAGTATTCCCTCTCTCCGGAGGCTTTAAAAGTTATGCCCGAAAGTTGGATTCAACAGCTTTCTAACGCAGCTATGCAATGCAGTGACGATTTGATTTTACACTTACTTGAAGAGATTCCCCCGGATCTGGCTCCCTTATCCCAAGCCTTAGCGGAGTTAGCCCATAACTATCAGTTTGATATCATTGAGGAATTGATTCAACAGGAGGGCCAATGAACGCCGAACCTGTTCCAATGCTCCAAAAAGATATTCTAATCGTGGATGATACCCAAGATAATCTCCGCTATTTAGCCACGATTTTAACCGAGGAAGGATATAAAGTTCGCAAAGCCTTAAACGGGCAAATGGCCCTAAAAGCCTGTCGCATTGTCGTCCCTGACCTGATTTTACTGGATATCATGATGCCGGATATGAGCGGGTATCAAGTTTGCGAAATCTTAAAAGAAAATGAGGCCACTCGGGAAGTTCCGGTAATTTTTTTGAGTGCCTTAGATGATGCCTTTGATAAGGTCAAAGCCTTTAATGTCGGCGGGATTGATTATATTAGTAAACCCTTTCAATTGGAAGAGGTTTTAGCTCGCATTCAAACCCAACTTCAGCGACGGGCCGCTGAATTAAAAATTCAGCAACTCAATGCGGAATTGGAAACTCGGGTCCAAGAACGAACGCTCCAGTTAGAACAGTCTAATCAAGAGCTGGTTCAGGAAATCAAGGAACGTAAGCAACTCCAAAAACGGTTACTCCATTTAGCCCTTCATGACCCCTTGACAAATTTACCCAATCGTGCATTATTTATGGAACGATTGGACCAGGCGATCGCCTTCCGAAAAGCCAACCAGAACTATCAGTTTGCAGTCCTCTTTTTAGACTGCGATCGCTTTAAAGTCGTCAACGATTCTCTGGGTCATCTCGTCGGAGATGAGCTCCTGATTGCCATTGGCAAACGCCTCCAATCCGCCCTCCGACAAGAAGATACCTTAGCCCGATTAGGCGGTGATGAATTTGCAATCCTCGTGGAAGAACTCCCCACCCTTGATCGGGCGCAAACCATCGCCGATCGCATCTTAGACTCTTTAACCGAACCATTTCACCTCGACCGCTATGAAGTCTTTATTAATGCCAGTATCGGCATTACCCTAGGCAGTTTCTATCACGAAAAACCCGAATATCTCCTCCGGGATGCGGACACTGCCATGTACCGCGCCAAAGCCCTAGGGAAAGGCCAATATTACATTTTCGACCCGGCGATGCATGATGAGGCATTAAACCGTCTCCAGCTTGAAAACGACTTGCGAAGGGCCGTAGAACGACAGGAATTTAAAGTCTATTATCAGCCGATTATTTCCCTAACTACGGGCAGAATTTACGGCTTTGAAGCCCTCGTGCGCTGGCAACATCCCACCCGGGGATTTATCTCTCCCATCGATTTTATCCCCATCGCCGAAGAAACAGGTTTAATCGCCAATATTGACCTGTGGGTATTACAAGAAACCGTCCGACAACTCCAAGCGTGGCAACATCAAAATATCATCAATGACTCGGTGACTTGTAGTGTCAATTTATCAGCGCGGCATTTTCTACGATTTTCGTTTATCCAGCATCTGCGGGAACTCCTGGAATCCACCCAAATTAATCCGCAAATGATTAAACTGGAAATTACCGAAAGTGCGATCGCCAATAAAAACCAAGCCACCCTAGACATTCTCCACCAAATTCGCGACTGCCAGATTGAATTAAGCATTGATGACTTTGGCACCGGCTATTCTTCCTTAAGTTACCTGGAAGAATTCCCCGTCAATGTCCTAAAAATTGACCGCTCTTTTATCCAGCGCATCGATGATCCAGAACATCAGTGCGGATTGGTTCCTGGTATTATCGGCATCGCTCACACAATGGGCATGATTGCGATCGCCGAAGGGGTGGAAACTCCCATTCAATTAGAAAAACTTCGAGAATTAGGCTGTGATTTTGCCCAAGGATATCTTTTTTCTAAACCCTTAGATCCGGACTCAATCGCTGAATTATTAGCCCGTTCTCCCCATTGGTAAACCTAGTCCGGGGCACAGTTTTAGAGTCCAGAAACCTGGGTTTTGGCCCATTCTGGGTTGCTGATGGCGACAGATGTTCTCCAGAAACCCGGTAGATCTTCTCCATACTCTGTACCCTAGATTCGGATACCCGACGACTGCCTGGGTCACCCTTAAATCTGCTGTAATTGCTTCAATAAGCGGCTCACTTGAGCATTGGGTTCTAAAAATGAAAACAGATGCTTAAACCGTAACTTACCCTCGATATCCAGTAGATACTGTGCAGGTAACGGTGCACCCAAGGCTTGTCCCGTCCCATAAGCCCGAAAAACTAAACAACTCGGGTCGCACAACACCGGCATTTTTAATCCCAAATCTCGGATAACGATTTGAGTTTGACGTTGATCGGTACTGGTGATTAATAACACTTCCGCACCTGCTTCTACAAATTGCTCATAAGCCGTATTCATGGCTTTAATGTGAGGAAAACAGAAGGGACAATATTGTTTTTCCGTAAAAATGCGAGTAAAATAGAGAATGACAGGTTGTTTTTCTCGGTATTCAGAAAGGCGGATAGAACCCTCACCATTGACATGAGGAAGTTGAAAGTCAGGTGGGCAAACTTCCGGGTAGAGTTTATTGAGGGCAGGAACCGGCAGAAAATTTTGGAAAAAGCGTTGATTGAGTAATCCTCTAAAATCCGTAGATGTCAACATGGTTTAAACCTCTTGATCCAATTCATTAAAGAAAATCATGCCTAAATTTTAAACCCAACTCAATCCCTGCTGAAGTAGCTTGGGGAAAGAGTTGGGTTTCAAAGGGTGGAAAGGCGATCGCCGATCAAGTTTCCATCGCGATCGCCTCTTATGCCAATCCCACAAATCGGAATTAGATAGAGGCAAAGAATTCTTTAGACTTCTTGGGATCCGGGTTCATCGTCTTCCCACCGGGTTGCCAACCTGCCGGACAAACTTCATCGGGGTGAGTTTGAACGTGCTGGATGGCTTGCAGAATCCGTAGGGTTTCTTCGACATTACGGCCAAATGCCAGGTTATTGATAGTGGCGTGCTGGATCACACCGTCTTTGTCGATGATAAAGAGTCCACGCAGGGCGATTCCCGCTTCAGGGTCGAGGACATTGTAAGCGCAACTAATTTCTTTCTTGATATCGGAAACCAGAGGATAGTTCAAGTCGCCGAGACCCCCAGATTTGCGATCGGTTTGGATCCAAGCCAGGTGAGAAAATTCACTATCAACAGACACACCCAGCACTTCGGTTTTCAGTTGGCTGAATTTGCTATAACTGTCGCTAAATGCGGTAATTTCCGTCGGACAGACAAAGGTAAAGTCCAGGGGGTAGAAGAACAACACCACATATTTACCCCGGTAGTCCGAGAGTTTGATGGTTTTGAACTCTTGATCCACAACGGCGGTGGCGGTGAAGTCGGGGGCTTGTTGGCCGACGCGGATACATCCTTCGGTCATTGTTTGATTCTCCATGTTATGAGGGTTAACTGGCGCGAACAGGCTATGGCGTAGGCTTGGAAAGCACGCTCACGGCGATTAACGCGCCTGATTCTTTACGAACCGTTACAAGAATATCATAATCATAACGATTTTGAGTAGAGTTACCCGGGGAAATCGGGAGAGGGGAGGATGTTCGGCGTCACGACTTGCTGTCGTTCTTCTCTATCTGGCGAGCGGTGAATCTAAAATCTATAATTAAGGTAAGGACAGAATCCCAGAATTAAGTCAGTGCAACCCACGGCGAATAAATTAGGGAGGGTTAAATTGAGCGGGAATCCACCCGAGTTCCGTCGGGCGATCGGAACGGATGAAAATGCCGAGCGTCTGTAACTAACAGAGATTACCAAAAAAGTGTTTTAAACCCGAAGGGGAAATAATCTATGCAACTACCCACTCGCCCCCTCATCGCCCCTTTGTTTGCGATCGCCTTAGCCGCGATCGCCCCCCATCCACTTCATGCAGAAGTGGTCCAACTGCAACCCCAGTTCAATCCCGATCCGATTCAACTCCAAGGGACATCCGGTGGATTGCAAAAAAGTGACTGTGGCAGAATTTCTGAACAACCAAATCAAACCCTCGAAATCGGACAGCAGTTCCCCTATCTACGCTTGAGAGTTGAAAGTGCTGGAGAACCCACCTTATTAATTGAAAGTCCCACAGGACGGTTTTGTGTACTTGCCGATAGTACCGTAGGAGAACAGCCGGAAATGTCCGGGTTATGGACCGTTGGAACCTATCAAATCTATATTGGCGACCTTGCCGGAGGACAGCATAGCTATACCCTCTCCATTACCCAAAATCCCAACTAGCTGGATTCCCCATTTTCCAGTTCTCCGTAGAGTGCCGACTTAACCCGTTCATACTCCATCATGAGTTGGGAGAAAATTTCCGTAACTTCCAAAGGAAGAGGAGAATTGGCTCTGTGATGCGATCGCCCGATGGTTTCGAGTTGCTGACTCAAATCCGCCAAAGTCAAGGCACCGACTGCCGCACTCGTTGACTTCAGCGAGTGCGCTGCTTCCTCCATTTCAAAACCATCATCCTGGGCGATCGCCACTGTGAGCAAATCAATCAGCTTCGGACACTCCTCTAAATAAATCTCAATCACCTCTTCAAGTGCCTCAATATCGCGTAATGACTCTAACGTGGCGGGATTCAGAACCGGGTCAGCGATCGCCTTGGACGGGGAACCCGGAGGATTTTGGGGGTCAGACCCTGATAATTCAGACCCTAGAGCATCCGAATCCCCTGGGGATAAAGTTGGAGTCAAATAAGGGGGGGAACCATCTGAATCTAGCGAACACAGGGCCAGCGCTTCCACCAATTCCGGCATTCGGATCGGCTTACTGATATAGTCATCCATACCCGCATCCAGACAAACTTCGCGATCGCCCTGCATCGCATTTGCCGTCATCGCAATAATTCGCGGGCGGTGTAGGAGTTTACCGCCTATAACATCCTGACAAATTTGGCGAGTCGCCGCCAACCCGTCCATTTCCGGCATATGAACATCCATCAAAACCACATCATAATGTTGGCGGTCCAAAGCTTGCAACACCTCAATCCCATTCCCCGCCACATCAGCGCGATACCCCAACCGATTCAAAATTTGCAGCGCTACCTTTTGATTAACTAAATGATCCTCCGCCAGCAAAATGCGTAACGGTTTTTGTTGAGCCATCTGGGGGTCAATAGCCAGGGCATTCATAAGAACCGGACGAGAAAGAATCGTTACTCCCCCAAAGATTCCCGCCAACACATTGTACAAATAAGATTGTTTAATCGGCTTATTCAGAAACGCCGCAAAGGGGACCTTACTCTGCAAATCCACTTCCTGTCTACCAATATTCGTCAGCATCACCAAAGGGAATTCACGATTTTTGACAATTCCTCGGATGTATGAAGCTAAGGTAATCCCATCCATTTGAGGCATCTGCATATCCAGGATGGCGATGTCAAAGGTTTCCGAATTTTGCAGCCAATCCAGGGCTTCCCGGGCCGAACTTGCTGCCTTCGGCTTCATCCCCCAAAACAAGACTTGACGGGTTAAAATTTGGCAGTTCGTGGCATTATCATCGACAATCAGCACCCGCTTACCCGCCAAAGATGGTTGAGTGCTATTCAGATCCACCGGCAAAGTATTGACCGCCGGGGTTGCCATCACGGTGAAATAGAATGTAGAGCCCGTGGGTGGCGTATCGGAATTAGCCGACTTGGCATCCGTCAAGGTAAAGATACTTTGCTCCTCGTCTGGAAGAGGGGAGAACATTTCAGGAATGGAGGGGGCGATCGGCCATTGAAATGCCGGGTCCGGGTCGCCACCGACTCCCTCACCACTAACCACCCACATCCGACCCCCCATCAACTCGCTCAGACGCTTACTGATAGCCAAACCCAACCCCGTGCCACCATACTCGCGAGTCGTAGAAGAATCCACCTGGGAAAAGGACTTAAACAGTCGATTCATCCGTTCCGGGGGAATGCCGATACCCGTATCAGACACAGTAAATTGGATTTGATACAGGGAATGAGCCGCGCTTAGACCCTCGTCGAAGTGACCGTTCGTATTCTCGTCAGGTTTGAGAGTTAATACGTCATTCTCAATACCTACGGCTTTCTGCGCGGGAATAGCTGAGGCACTCACTGACACCACCACCTCCCCTTTAGCGGTGAATTTCACCGCATTACTGAGCAAATTGACCAAGATTTGACGGACGCGGGTGATATCGCCGATAATCATTTCCGGAGTCGAGGGTTCGATTAGATAGGCCAACTCGACTTCTTTTTCAGCGGCGCGGGAGGCGAGTAAATCTAGGGAATCTTCAATACAAGAGCGCAGGTTAAAGGGTTGCTGTTCCAAGTCGAGTTTCCCAGACTCAATTTTGGAGAAGTCGAGGATATCGTTAATAATCGTGAGCAGGGCATCCCCACTGGCGCGGACGGTTTCGACAAAATCGCGCTGTTCGGGGTTGAGTTGAGTATCCAGGAGTAATCCGGTCATGCCAATTACGGCATTCATTGGGGTCCGGATTTCGTGGCTCATGGTGGCAAGAAATTCGCTTTTTGCACGAGTGGCAGCGAGGGCCTCGTCTCTAGCCCGGGCTAAATCCGCAGCAGCAGCCTGGCGCTCGATTTCACTGCCAATCCATTGCGCCATGAGTTTGAGCAGTTCTTTATCAACAGCTTTAAACGGACGTTCTAGGGGGGTGCTACTGCTCAAGCTGAGGGTGCCATAGATTTTGCCCCCGACAATCACTCTTGTCCCGATATAGGCTTCTTGGGGGAAAGGGGTTTGGGTGGGTTTGTTATGCCAGCGGGTAACGCTGACGGATTCAAAATAGAGGGGTTCTTTCAGGCGGAGGGTTTCGCGACAGTAGGTTTGGCTCAAGGGGAAGCGATCGCCTCTTTTGAGGGTTTTGTCTGAGGATTCAACTGCGATGATTTCATAGCGATCGCCTTTAATCCGGGATAAAATTGCCACATTTAATCCAAACCGCTGTTTTCCCATAATCAGCAACCGTTGCAACCGTTGCTCAAAGCTGAGTTTACGGGAAGATGTGATTTTATAAAGTGCTCTAATCGAAGCTTCACTTTCCCGCAGTTCCTCATCGGTTTGATGTCGTTCCGTGATATCCCGGGAAATAGCGACTAATTCTTCGACTTCATCCGTCTGGGGATGGCGAACCGTGCGACTGGTACTTTCAAACCACAGGTAATGTCCATATTTATGGCGGATCCGGTAGCTAACGGTGTAACTGACTTGTCCCTTGACTATTGCCAAGTAGGATTTGGCGATCGTCTTGGCATCCTCGGGATGGAAAAATTCATAGAGGTTACAGCCGATGAGTTCGTCCGGTTCATATCCCAATAACGAATGACTTGCTGGGGAGACGTAAATAAACTTGCCTTTTGGAGTATGGCGGGAAATCATATCGGTGGAGTTTTCCGCCATCAATCGATAGCGTTCTTCACTTTCTTTGAGCTTATACTGGGATTCTTGTAGGGCTTTGAGCATCCCGTTGATGGTCACTCCTAAACTGGAGAGTTCATCGTGACCCGCAATTTTGACGCGCATGGATAGGTCCCCTTTGTCGCCAATGCGTTCGACTTTTCGGCTGAGGATTGTCAGTCGCGAGAGGACTAATTTTTCAAATAACAGCAGGGTTAGACTACTAAACCCCAGACTCACCCCTAACAGAGACCCGATAAAATAGCGGACGCTGGTTTTACCTTTGGTGTAAATCTCTCGATTATGGGTGATTTGGAGTAGTAAGGGGGTATTGCTGGCGATCGCCGGAATCGCGGTATAGGCAGCTATTTCCGTCTCGCTGAGGGCCTTGACCACAATAGGCGACTGCCGCCGACGTTGCCTCAAATCCATCGGGATCAAGGGTGGAGAGGGAGTCGGGGATGGGGAAGACGCCTCTAACTCGGTTCTCACCGCGTCCACTGACGCTGGCAAAGCGCTCATCGGATAAACACTCAGGGATAATTGCGTCAGGTCCGCGAGGCGATCGATTTCCTGCTCATTCAGAAAGCGTCCCACCCATAAAGTCCCCCGGTACGGACCTTTTCCTCGACTGGTGAGAATGGATTGGGCGGCTATCAGGGCCGGTCCCTGGGGGAGAAGGACTATGCCACTGAGGGGGTGGTTGTGGTGTCCGGTTTCGGTAAATTTTTTCTCAATTTGTTCTTGATAAGCTTCGGCTATTTCTTGAATCACCCCAGGCATGGGAATTTCAGCCTTTTGCTGTAAATCAAAGGCTTTGCTAAAAACAGGTTTTCCTTGTTCGTCCAGCATCAGCAACAGATTCAGCTTTAATTGAACGAAGGTTTCGTTGCCAAAGTTGGAGTTAACGTAGTTGGGGTCTCCCGGGGTGATGAAGCTGTAGGTATCATCCCATTCGGCATGATATCGAGCGATGGATTCTAGTTCGTTAAGGGTTTCCTGGAGGGACTGCAAGCCTCGGATGGCATCTTGGCGGACAATTTTCTGTTCTAATTCTTTGAAGTCTCCCAGTAAAATAGTCGATGCTGTAGCGTACAGCACGACATTAAGACCTAACAGGGTCGCGCCGACTATAATCAGTATTTTCTTTCGCAATTTCATAAAATGCTCACACCCTGATTTTCGTTAATCAACTGTTTCACTAAGACGGTGGTTTCGTCTAAGAAATGGTTGATGTTGGCACGATGTAACTGTATGGAATAAGAGTGGCGCGATCGCACCATAATTCTATAGATCTATGATCTGTTCGCTATCTGGCCTACTGCAAAAGCCTAGTTGGGAAGTGGCGGCATCCCCTACCCCCCTAGAGCGTCGGTTCCCGATTTTATAAACCGGACAAGAAACTCAGTTTCACAGTCCAAATTTGGTGCTAATGAGTAGAGATGCTTTAAAGAAACCCGGTTCTCTTCCCTCTACTATACCGATGCTTGATAGCCAGGTGTGATTACAAAAAAAGCAGCCTCATCCTTAAAATGGGTCGATCAGCGATCGCCTATCTTGCCCAGGGGCTTACCCCAGGGTTGAGCTCCTACTGATTCGGGGTGGGGTGCATCCGATGTTTGGACAGTCTGCCCTCATCCCCCACCAGCCCTATTCTCCCCCGGGGTGCCTTTGCCCAATCAATCATCCCGTTGCCGGACAGGGGGAGCCTTCAGACCTATAATGCCCAATCCAACTCCCAAATCAGTATAATATGATTATCGCTTATGGGTCCAGGGCTGGAGACAGAGTTTAAATTTCTGATTAAAGCTGTTTAAAATTACTCATTTTTCATGCTATTATAAGGTTATGAGCAAGTTTAGGATTGCCGAAGTCGCAAAAATTATGGAGAGTGTCACCATCTACATTGTTTTTAGCTAGTCTTTATGATAGCCTCCGTCACCAGAACAAAAAGATGGTT
>NZ_JAFLQW010000581.1 GCF_017313335.1 Phormidium pseudopriestleyi FRX01
AATACCTCCCATGAACTCCGCACTCCCCTCAATGGGATTATTGGCATTGCCGATTCATTAATTGATGGGGTGACCGGACCCTTATCAGAAGAAACCATTTATAATCTAGAAACCATCACCACCAGCGGTCGCCGGTTATCCCATTTAGTCAATGATATCCTGGATTTTTCTCAACTTAAACATAAAAATATCGAACTGCAACTCAAACCCTTGGATTTGCGGGCGATCGCCCAAGTCGTCCTCAACCTCAGTAAACCTCTAATTGGGGATAAAGACTTGCAACTGATTAATGCCATCACCCCGGACTTTATCGCCGTTAATGCCGATGAAAATCGGGTTCAGCAAATCCTCCATAACCTCATAGGAAATGGCATCAAATTCACCGAATCCGGCTTGGTCGAAGTTTCGGCTAAAATTGTAGAAGACTTTGTAGCCATTACCGTCACCGATACTGGAATTGGCATTCCCCAAGACAAACTCAGTCGCATTTTTGAATCCTTTGAACAAGCGGATGGTTCCACCGCCCGAGAATATGGCGGAACTGGATTGGGATTGGCGATCGCCAAGCAACTCATCGAATTACATCACGGAACAATTGATGTCGAATCCGAAGTCGGAAAAGGGTCGCGCTTTACCTTTACCTTACCCAGCACAATCGCCGCTGTCGCCCCCGCAAAACCCCCCTTTGTTTATCCCGAAATCCTCATCCGTACCCGGGACCCGGTGACTCAACGGCCCCCTGGAAATAACCCAGTTCTAGCCACAGAAATTTACGTCAGTGAGGGGGCAGAATTCAAAATTTTAATCGTCGATGATGAACCGATCAACCTGCAAGTTCTCGCCAATACCCTGTCCCTGCAAAATTATGCCATTACCCGCGCCGCCAATGGTCTAAAAGCCCTAGAAATTATTGAAAATGGATTTAAGCCCGATTTAATCCTACTCGATGTCATGATGCCTCGCATGACTGGATATGAAGTCTGCGAAAAAATCCGCCAAAAATTCCCGGCGATCGACCTCCCCATCGTCATGCTTACTGCCAAAAATCAAGTCTCGGACCTCGTAGAAGGATTTAGCGCCGGGGCCAATGATTATTTAATGAAACCCTTTAATAAAAACGAACTGCTTACCCGGATTAAAACTCATATTCGTCTCGCTAAAATTAATGCCGCTTATGGACGATTTGTCCCCCATGACTTTTTGCATTTCCTCGGCCAAGAAAGTATCGTAGATGTGAAATTGGGCAATCATATCAAAAAAGAAATGACTGTATTATTTTCGGATATTCGAGATTTTACCAGCCTATCCGAGGAAATGTCCCCCGAAGAAACTTTCCATTTTATTAATAGTTACTTAAGCCGCGTCAGTCCGATTATCCGCGATCGCAACGGGTTCATCGATAAATATATTGGCGATGCGATTATGGCCCTTTTCCCCAACTCTGCCGATGATGCCGTATCCGGGGCGATCGCCATGCAAGATCAAGTCAAATTATTTAACGAACATCGCCAGGAAACCGGACAAATTCCGATTCAAATCGGCATTGGTTTGCATACCGGAAGTTTAATGCTAGGAACCATTGGCGAAGCCGAACGGATGGAAAGTACCGTGATTTCTGATGCGGTCAATTTAGCCTCCCGATTAGAGGGATTAACTAAACAATATGGTTCTGCCATTTTAATTAGTGAAGATACCTTAAATCAACTGGAAAACCGGGAGATGTATCAATATCGATTTTTAGATCGAGTCCAAGTCAAAGGCAAAAAAGTCAGTGTAGCCGTCTTTGAAATTTACAATTCCGAACCCCACGACTGCATCGAACTCAAAAGCAAAACCTTAGCCCAGTTTGAAATGGCGATCGCCTGCTATACCGAAGGCAATTTCGAGCAATCCCAAACCCTCTTTCAGCAAATTATCACCCTTAACCCCAGCGATCGGGCGGCGCTTCTGTATTTACAACGTTGTGAGAAATATATCAAACAAGGTACTCCTAAAGATTGGATAGGGATAGAAGCAATGAGCGAAAAATAACAGCATACTCGTGACTTGGCTCTGCCGAGTCACGCACTTATGGAGGCTCTGCCTCCAGTCCTCCAAAGTGCCTCTCCCATGACCTATATATAGCGTTTCCCAGTGTTATTCGCGTACAATTTATAGGAGTGTGAGCATCTTGCTCGCTTTATAGGTAGGATAGCGAGCAAGATGTTTGGGCTCGCGCGTACACGCTACGCCGCACAGCGAAGCCCGGGCTCAGGCTTTACGCACTCCTATAAATATCTGTACCCCACAAGTCCGAGAACCGCTATACTCGTGTCACGGCTTCAGCCATGACACGAGGTTGTATCTCACTTCACTTCAATTTCCCGAACGAGATTCACCAGCACCTCGCCCTCTCGGATCAGTTGATACTCGCCGCGCCAAACCCCCGGTGCGATCGGGCGATCGGGATTGTTGCGCTTACCGACATACCCCATCCAGGTTTTACTCGGAGAATTGATTTCCTTGGTATCTTCCGCGATCGCCTGTCCATTCGGTGCAATCAACTTAAACTGATAACTATCCCCCGCTAACACACCGTAGGTATGTACCCAGAACAATAGGGCCGGAATATCTTGAGATAGCTCACCTTGAGCAAACCCCCCTTCCCACAAATCGTTCATTTCTGGAGGAGTATCCGCAAAACCGGCATCGATCGCCCCCGTCGGTGTATAATCCAGGGGAACCGTCCAAATCGGACTCCGCGACACCTGACAACCGGGACCCGCTTCCGGTCCCACAAACGGATCAACCACCGTTCCTTTATACAACGCGGTAATATTAACGTGCGGGAACGATGCCGCCCCAGAAGCGCCTACCATTCCTAACACTGTCCCCGTATCCACCTCCATTCCGGGAGTCACTGCAACGCTACCATTGCGGAGGTGACAGTATTGGGTTTCCCACCCATTGCCATGTTCGATAAACACCCCATTGCCACATTCTCGCCCTTCAATTGCTTCTACTTGCTGCGGGTCCATAATCAGGCGATCGCTGACCCCATCTCGGACCCGCAACACCTTACCGGGGGCCGAAGCAATCACTGCAACCCCAGCATTCATTTTGTCCGTATTGGCAATGCCAAAATCGGTGCCTTTGTGACCATCATAAGTTTGCCGTCCACAACCGAAATCCACCTCTCCGGGTCCGGGGTCGCGATCGGGATACAGCAAAATAAAGCAATCCTCATCTAAAGTACAGTCAATCGGAGGTGCTAATTCTAGGGAATTGGCCGAAATGGTGGTTTCCGAAACAGGGGATTGGGCGAAGTTCGGGCGATCGAACCCAATCCAATGAACAGCAACAGCGATCGCGAATGCCAAGAGAATTGTTGCAATTATTTTGGGTTTTCTAAACATCATTGATTTGAGAATTTCTAAACAGTTGGTCCAACTAGACGCAGCAGAGGCGATCGCAGTTTCACCCGGGATAATAATGCTACATAGTTCTTGGGCGATCGGTTCTCTTGATAACGAGATACAGATTCAAACTTGCCCGTCTCAGTAGAACCCGAACTCTGGAAACATTTGGCTAAAAAAGCAGCCAAGAAAAACTGGAAGAGGCGATCGCCATTTTCGAGAGTTTGAAAACGGCGATCGCCTCTAGGACGGTTAACCTTCGCTTACCTCATTCAGCAATTGCTGGAACTGTGCCACCGAAGCGATCGCGATCGCTTGTCGAAGAAGTTGCTTGAGGG
>NZ_JAFLQW010000122.1 GCF_017313335.1 Phormidium pseudopriestleyi FRX01
GAGGGTTTGGAGACCAAACCCCTACAGGAAACAACGATTTTTCGTGATTAAATTTACCACCTTGATGGGCTAGGGTAGCGGGTTACAAACGGCGGCAGAGAATCCAGCGCAATTCGATGGGGGGGAAGGCGTTGGGGAGATGGAACATATTTCGGCCTTGGGTCCAGGTGGGATACCAACTGGTGGGGGGCCATGCGGAGGCGGGGAGGTTGTTCCGTTCGTATTCAAAGGCGGATTCGTCGGATAAGAGTTTTAGGGGGAGTTTCTCCATTGCGGTGGTCAGTTCGGCCCGGGTAAATAGGGTGCACCAGGAGGATTGGGAGAGTTCTACGACGAGGCGATCGGGTTGGTAGTCGTCGAGGGGGAGGAAAAGGTTTAATAAGATGAATCCCCCGGGAAGTACGGCGTCACTGAGTTTGGCGAGTAAGAGTCGCAGTTCGGAGGGGTCGCGAAAATGGGAGATGACTTCGGAGACGATCGCCAGTTGGTAATGGGCGGGGGGGAGTTTCACGGGGCGATCGAGGATGTTCCCCGGGATGACTCGCAGAGGTAAGTTTTGGCTATTTGCAGTTGCCTGTAGTTCCTGGATGAAGACGGGGGCGAGTTCTACGGCATCTACGGGATGACCCCGTTGGGCCAGGGGAATGCTATTGCGACCTGTTCCGGCACCAATGTCTACGATGGGGGCATTGGCGGGATTGTCAAATTGGGCGGCAATGGCGATCGCCTTGGCATCAGGATAGGCCCCAAACAGCGGCGGTTCTTTGGTTTTGACCCACTTCTGATATTCTTCCGCCAGGGATGGGGTCAACAGAGACACTTGGAATTGAAACTGGGAACTGTCATGGGTTTGGGGTTGGTAGGTGAAAACGATTTTGGCATGGGGGGAGGTTTGGAATCCTTCCTGAAGTTTCATCCACAGACTTTGAGACAGATGCGTTACGCCGTCATGGTCTAAGGTTTGCCCCAAGGCACTCAACAGTTGGGCAATGGAGTGGAGGTAATGTTCCAAGAGGGCAGGGATACAAGGCATGATGATTTGACCTCGCCCTTGAAATCGATGCTGGAGTTGGACAAGGGGTCCCGGTTGTCGGGTGGGGGGGTCGGTCAATGGTCTGTTTTCCGGGGTGGGAGAATCTATTGCGGGGTCGGGATACATGATGGTAAGGGGATTTACAAGGGTTTGCACAGAATCGAACACACTGGATCTGGGGTTATAAAAACTATTGCGGGATGGGAGTAGAGGATGTTCAGGGGAGTTACAAGCGTTTGCCTCGAATCCAGCGCAATTCCATCGCGGTTTGGTCTGGGGGGGTGAGCAATAATTCCCGTCCGGTTGCCCAGTTGAGAAAGGATTCATGGGGAGGCCATGTTTCTTGGGGGCGATGGGTTTGTTCATAGTTGACCCAAGACTCATCGGAAATCAGTTCTAGGGGTAGTCCGGCCATTGCGGTGGCGAGGTCCGATCGCGTGAATAGGCAGGACCAGTTGACTTGCGACATCTGGCGGGTTACTGGGTCCGGTTCGTAGTTTTCGGCGGCGAGAAACAGGCTAAATAGCAGGAAACCATCGGTCTGGAGGACATCGCACATTTTCACGAGGAATAGGCGCAGGCGATCGCCATCAAAACAAAATAGGGGAAGGGTTTCGGTGGCGATCGCCAGTTGATACTGTCCCAAGGGCATCCGGACCAGGGGATCGAAGATGTCTCCAGGAGTCACAGTGATAGGTAATCCGGTTTGTTCGGCAATCTGTTGGAGGCGATCGCCATAGACTGGCACTAATTCCAGGGCATCCACGGGATGACCCCGTTGTGCCAGGGCCAAGGTATTCCGTCCTGTTGCGGCCCCGATATCCAAGACTGAGGCTGTCCCCGGGTCTTCCGCTAACTGGGCAATATCCAGAACTTTCGCATCGGGACTCATGCCAAACCAGGGTTGTTCGTTCTGGTTTATCCACTCCTGATATTCCTCAATATTCGATAAAACAGAGACGGAAAATTCAAAGGTTAATCCGGTTTTAGGGGGTTCTGCCGGATGGTACTTGAGTCTGAGGCGCGCATGGGGGGATAAGGCAAACCCCTCTTCTAACTTTTTGTCCAAAATTTGATAGAGTTGATTTCGTTCCGCTTCTTTGAACGGGATGGCTAAACTATCGAATAGGGACCCAATTCGATGATGGTAATACTCTGCCATTGCTGGCACTCCGGGCATAATCAGTTCGCCCACGGTTTCCAGTCTTTGGTTAAAACTGGTCAGCATCGCTTGCAAGAGTACATCAGGGTCCGTCACCACGGGGACAGAAGCAGTTGGAGGGTTGATATTTGGCGATGTCATGGGATTATAAATTTTAAAGTCTGTGGGTCAACGGTCGAGTGAACGGGGTGCGATCGCCTTCTCTGCGGTAATCCTGATCCCTTCCTTGTTCCCTAAGTTAGCCGGGGAACGCACCCATTGGAGAATTTGCCTCCGGGTCAAGCTATAAATTAAATAGGCAACAACTTACTCGTTTTACCCTTGACTCTACCCCGGGGCGATCGCCTCTCAATTGGCAGATTGTTCTAAGTTGCTCTAACACCCCAGAATCCTGGGAAAAGTTTACCTCAAATTTCCCCGGATGTCCAAAATTTAAGCTTTGTTTAAGTTTTGTCCCCCTCTGCCTCTGAATCGGTTATCTTCAGAAAATTCCTGCGTGATTTTCCTCAAAAATCTCACCAGCGGTTGTGTTAAACTCAATCTGATGAGTTAACCCCATCTCCCCCAATCGCTCTCAAACCGCTGGTGAGTTGAAAATTGGCAGCTACAATCTGTTGAGTCTCAATCCTCATTTCACTATCAGCCCAGAGTGCATAATAATATGAGTAATTATCTGGCGATTGCCACCGTAACGGCCTGTTTACAACGGATGTTACAGTCTTCTGTTCAATTAGATTTAGATGGTGCAAGAGTCACCACCGTTCGCCCCAATAATTTAGGCAGTGGGACTCCCGAAAAAGGGGTCAATCTCTATATGTACCAAGTCTCCCTCAATCCCGTTTGGCAAAAGAATGCGGAAGTCCGGATGCGGAGTACCCGGGATGCTGGGGCGAAGAAATCCCGGACGGCATTAGATTTGCATTATATTCTCAGTTTCTACGGCAATGAA
>NZ_JAFLQW010000281.1 GCF_017313335.1 Phormidium pseudopriestleyi FRX01
ACCCAGAAAATCAATCGGCGAATGTTAGGGAAGGCACCCCTAGCCCTCCAGCGCCGTGCCCTGCGGCAACTGTTGCGGCAACAGTTACCGAAAGCGCCGAATTACGAGCAAGTGGAGAAAATGACCGCCTTAATTCAGGCCCCTAATCAAACTCAAACCGATCCGTTTCCTGGAGGGGCGACTGCCAGGGTAGAGGGAGATTGGATCATCCTAACCAGCAACCGCAGATGAAGCACCCCCTTTTGGAAGATGCTACGATGCCGCTAACTCAGCCGACTGGGAATTAATCAAACCCATCAGGAGTTCCCGCATCTGTGCGATCGCCTGCTGTTGATGACCCTCCGTCTCCTGAACCTGAGTCAACAAGGTCCTGACTTCTTCCAACTTAGACTTGAGTTCATTGACTTTATCTTGCAGCGGCTGCAACATCTCCTCATAGGTGGTGACTCGACCGCGCAATTGGGCCGCGCTAGAGCGCTGTTGAGCCAACTGTGCCTCCAATTGCTCGATCGCCTGCCGTTTTCCGTCCATTTGATTAGCGCGATCGCTCACCTGACCCTGAACCTCATCGAGAGACTGTCGAGTGCGATCAATCTCCTGTTTAATCTGAGCCAGTTGCTGATCCAAGGTTTGTTTCTGTTCGTCAATTTGTGCCAACACCGGATCCAGAGGTTGAGCTGGCTTAATCGGCGTTGCATCCCCATGACCTTGACGACGAGCCAAAACAGCTTGATGTTGAGTCAAGGTTTCTTGACGTTCCCGGAAATTTCGGCGCTGACCCACCAAGGTTTGGTCTAACATTTGATAAGCTTCCTGCTCATCGGTTAAATTGCGCTGAATATTCCAGCGATCGGAGTCATTAGCATTCGCCAACTGTCGCTCCAGATCTTGAATCATCTCCCGTTGTAACTTCAACTCCTCTTCTTGACCATTCACAAATTGAAATATTTTATCCAAATCTTGCTGAAGATTTTGTGCTACCCCTTGTAGTTCTTCAATCGGCATCCTTTCCAGAGCTTCTATATCCACCTTTTGAACGACAACCACCTGTTCAAACATCTCCGAAAGTTGAACCAATTGACCTCTTAAGAGCACTTGGTTCTGCACCTGAGCCTCTAAAGTCTTTCCCTGGTTTTGCTGAATCGAAAGCGTCTTTTCCAGGAGTTTTAACTGGGAGTGAGCCTCAGCTAAATCTCCCCGATTTTGTTCCCACTCTTGACGCAATCGCCCTAATTCTTGTTGTTTGGCCTCCGCTTCCTGTTCTTCTAACTGCGCTTGGGAACGATTTTGTTCCAGACCTTGCCAGTGTTCGTCAAGAACAGCCTGCTGTGAGGAAATTTGTTCCAGCACAACTGCAATCTGTTCCCCAATCGAAGCCGTCGGAGGGGTCGTTTGGGTCAAATAATCGAGCAATTCCTGAATGTGAGTGGCGAGTCCCTCATCCAACTTAACAGACTGTTGGGATTGAGCCAGTTGCGCCTCCATGCCCTGTTTTTCAGACTGGAGTTTTTCCAGGGCCGCATCGAGTTCCTGCTGCTTGGCTTGAAGTTCATCGCGAATGCGTTGTGCTTCTTCCGAGGAGCCTTGAATTTCCTGGCGTTGAGACTCCAGTTGAGCGATTTCTTCTTCTCGAACTTGAAGTTCCGTTTCCCGGCGCTGGAGTTCCTGACTTTGGTACGTCAGAGACTGCATCCATTGCTCAATTTCTTCTTCCTTGGTTTTAATTTTCTCTTGGCCTCGGGAGAATCCCTGCAAAATACTGACAAGACGATTAGCTGCCTCTTCAATATTGCCTTTAATTTGTTTATTAGGACTCAGATCGACGAGTACCAGAGTCCCCGCATTCAAATTATTGGCATCGTCCGCTGGGATCGTCTCCGATCCGGGTACTGCCGTCCAGCTTTGCTCACCTCGCTGACAGGCGAGTAGTTTGAGTTCAGCTTTACCGCTACCCAGGCCAAAGCTGCTTTTCTGTTTTTGTACTTCTGCTAGATAAAGCACGCCGATCTTCCTCTTCCGTTTCTATGCCGAATTCTGATCTCAACCAATACTTTGATACGTTTTTGCTAACCTGAGTTAACCTATTAATCAGTTGAAGGCTGGCCTCAACCCAACCGTATCAATTCCAGAAACAATCGGGTCTTTCTTGCCCAATAAGCAAGGTTTAACCGTTATGAAACTACGTTTAGGTAACCTGTTGTTTAGGGTAAATACTCTTAAACAATCAGGATACATTCTTGGGGGTTTAAGAGCCAACTTTGGGAACAATCCGGTTGGGACTTTATCCATTCGACTGCTATACTCATGGTGATGAATCTGTGCCTCCTTTTTTGACCCTGTTTGGCTGGAAGTTATTGCTATATCAGCAGTGTTCTTAACTGTAGATTTTTTAATGTGAGGGGGGACTAATTTAACCCTTTGGAGCCGAGTATTTAAAATAATAGGGGTTATGGCTATATCCGCCGATATCTGGACTAATAATAATTGAACTAATGTCAGCTTAGGGATATCGGTTGGGCCTAAATTTCCGGGGTCTGACTCACTTATTTTTTTTGCGTAAAGAACAAAATTAACGTTAGCAGACAATGACCGGATTAATTGAATCCCGTGAAGGGGATTCAACGGAATAAATTCTGGGCTTTTGGGCATTTTTGGTGCGGTTGATGTGGCCTTCATCTGTTAAAACCCGGTCTGAAACCCCGGGGGTTATGGCGAGAAGGGGGATGGATTTTTTCGGGGATCTAATTCCGTTGGAACTCTCCGAAATCTGGATATGCTCCTTCAACCCGGGTTACCTAGATGTCTGATTTGAAGACGAGTCTGGCAACTGATGAACAAGCCGCTCATCTGAACTAGGGGGGATTCATCCAGTAATGGTGTGATTGGCTTTTTCAGCATTTTAGCCGGTATGGGTAGTACCAGATCCTTCCCATTGGGAGGGTTGCTGACATCTCATAAGCCTATTGGGGGAGATTCCCCAATCTTTAACTGCGTTGAGTGCAGTCTTATTATGGCCTACCTAAATGGTAGCGTACCTTAGCATTTGTTAGCTTGACAATCACCGTCGCGATCGCCACCGGGATTCTTAAGACTGTACAGCCTTAATATCCCTATTGTCAGGGTTTCCGGGCGCAATCCTTTGGCCAAAAATGGCAGTCTGCTATCCTAGTCTGACAAGGAGCTTCCTCGGTCGTGACTTTCCTCCATTCCGGGGGTAGGTTTTAACGTCTTTTACTGACGATTTAATCGGTTCAGAACCAAAGTAATTGGTTGTGATTAATTATGTTGAGCATCCGTACTGCTGTTAAGCTAGATACTTGATTTCTCAAAATTCGCAACTTTCTACTCTTTTGACGATACCACACTTGCCAGACATTTGTGCAATTGGTAGATCTGATAGGCAGGATTTATCCGGCCTATCCCTTTCATACCTGGACTAAAGTCACAGGGTTTTCAGGGTATTTTTTATAAGCATAAGCTAACCTGTTAATCAACCCCAACAATCACTTGAGTTTGACGGAAAGCTCAGTTTTTTGACCTCCGGTGAATGGTTAGAATGATCTGGGTTGGTTAGAATGACTCGACCCCAGGCGATCCCCTCGCGGCGATCGGTGCGCCGCTTCCTAACAGTAAACCAGACTGGGGAGGACTTAGGCCAGCGATCGCCGAGCTTGATTGAGGCGATCGCCCCAAGCAAGTAGGGAGAGGTTGACCTATAATCAGAACGAACACTGTAGATCGCTCCAGTGGAGATTCCCAGCTGGGTCAGTTGCCGATCTATCTGCTGTGGTCTGCGCTTTTAGCGCTTAAACCTCGCCTGGGAGAGTGGCGGTTACCGTAGTCCTTAAGGACCTTCTGGCTTACCCTGCACCTACCGCTGGCAACGGAAAAAGTCTAAAAAATTGGAACACACAGATGGCAGCTACGGGTCAGAACCTATAAAGGCGTATCATACCCTATCAGGGAAGCGATCGCATGAATGTCAAACTAGGTTGAGTGGTAGACCCCGTCATCTCCAATCGGCCCAAGAACCGGGAGAGAAAGAAAATTTTGTTCTATTGTATCAGGCCCAGGAGCGTTTAAAGCCAGTTGTTGCACCACCCCCAAACCCGGGAGTTGTAACCCCCCAGAATTCTGGGGTGGGAATCAGTCAGGCCAGGAGATCATCCAGCTTATTCGCGCATCATAACAATCAGCGTTCACCGTTCCACTACCGGGGAATAAGACGGTACAGTAAAAGGACATCTGTGGCAATTCTAATCGGGCTGCTTTGAACCGGATACCTCAAATAGAGGCTGATCTTCAAGAAGATCCACGGTCAAGGCATGGTCAAAGTGCCACAACCGGCTCAAAACAACTACCCGGATGAGGTGAACAGTGTATTCCCTACCCCTGCGGGCCTTACAGCGCGATCGGGTTCAAACGGTTTTAAGGAGAAAATTTTAGTGGCATGCAGGGAAATTTGAATGAAATCGATATTCGGAGCATTCTACAACTCATTGAACTGGGACAGCGAACAGGAGAACTGTTTGTAGAAGCTTATGGAATTAACTCAGGCAATACCTGTGGCGGACGTGATAACGTGCGTGACTCCTTGGTGTATCGCTATCCTTACCGAGATAAGCGATCGCGCTCCTGTGACCAATCCTGGTTTGTGTTCTTCTCCAATGGACAAATCATTTATGCGGCCAATACGGATACCAGCTTATCGAGATTGCGGGACTTCCTGCGGCGCTATAACGAAGAAGCAGCCTTAGATAGCATCACCAACCTCTCCATTTCTGCAACCAATGCCCTAGAGTATGGCTATTTATGGACCTTACTGGAAAACCACATCCTCACCCCAGCGCAAGGACGTAGCATCATTCAGGGCATGGTTCGCGAAACCCTCTTCGATCTACTTAGCCTCCACCAAGGCTCCTTTATTTTTGAAATGGGTCCGGCACTCGCGCCGCAACTGACCACCCTAGAGATTGCGCCCCTCGTGACCAAAATTATCAAGCAAGTCCAGGAGTGGAAACAATTTCATCCCCATATCCAATCCCCAAATCAATGCCCGGTGATCTCCGATGCCGCCCAGATGCGCGAAGCCCTTCCAGAAAATACCTTTAATAACCTCAATCGCTGGGCAGATGGGACCACAAACCTCCGCCAAATGTCTCGATACCTGAATCGCGATATCTTAACCGTCGCCCGTGCCATCTATCCCTTCGTTCAGTTGGGATTAGTCCAACTCTTTTATCCAAACTCATCCTTAAATGGCAACGGGTTGGGAGAATGCGATTTAGATCAGGGATTTAAAATTCCGCGAGTGGTCTGTATCGAAGATGACATGACCGTGGGCAAAACTGTGGAAGCAATTCTGGCCCAATATGGGTATGAAGTAACCGCCTTAATGAATCCCCTCAAAGCCCTGAGTTTAGTCTTCCACCTCAAACCTGACTTGATCCTGTGTGATATTACCATGCCCGAACTGGATGGGTATGAAATCTGTGCGATGCTCCGTCATAGCAGCGCCTTTCGCCAGACCCCAATTGTGATGCTCACAGGCAAAGATGGCTTTATCGATCGCGTCAAAGCTAGGATGGTTGGAGCCACCGACTATCTCACCAAACCATTCGGTTCAAGTGAACTCTTAACCATTGTCGAAAAATATATTGGCCCCGGTGACCCCGATGTTCCTGAACCGGACCGGGTATTAGCTGAGGTGATAGAAGCCGAACTCTAGTCTCTAGGAGGGATGATCACCCTAACACACAGCCCACGGAAACGGCGATCGCCGCCTTGCTCAAGGGCCAGTCACACCCCGGGCGATCCCGGCTCAAGGCGGAATCAACTTGAGTCCAGAGGGACCGCTTATGTTAAAACCCGGGTTTTTTGACAAACTATTTGGCATGGAGCACCCCATTTGGGCCAAAAACCTAGTTTCTTCTCCCGGGAATCTAAAACGGTCCCCCAAGACTAGAAAATCAGAAACTTTTGGAAACCAGAATCCCAGTCAGTTTAGATCCCGAAGCGTGAAGAAGTACACAAGAGAAACGCGGTAGGGCTTTCCACATAGCGTCTAAAGATGCTATGTGGAAAGCCCACAGGAGCGGTTTTAACCGCCTACTGCTATAGACTGGAACGATTGAATCAAAACCGATGGTATAATACAGATTGCAATGGTGCTGCCAACATCCTTCGCAAAGTAAAGGGAAAGTTCAAACTAGATTTGGGCGGACTTATTAGAGGCACAATGAGCAGCGCCCATCAGCATTAGGCTGTGTTCTAATGCTGTGCAAGAATCCCCGTGTCTTTAGACATCGGGAGTGTCAATATCATTAGCACCAAACCAGGCCAACGAACGCTCTTTTTAAAGAAAGGGTCCCGAACCGGAGGCTGCTCGTTTGTCCCCCTCGGTTAGTTGGACCAGAACCCCTGCCCGATGAGCCATCGGTGCGATGACCGCCCGTTGGCTCATCGGCTCTTTGAATACCCCCAACAGTGGGTTACCCAAATTGACCGCACCAGAGGATGGGGGGGTGAAAGCCTTAATTTTACTGAGTGCTTTGGGGCCAATATAATAGGATTTATTTCTAATTTTCAAAGGAAAACTACCTGTCACCCACTGTGTTGAAGACGCTTGCACTGTTAAACCCATCCCTCAAATGTCTCCGGTTGCATAACCTGGAGGCAGTGGGACTAAGACAAGCACGCCGCCAAAGGGGCGGTCCCATTAATCTATTTAGAGAGCTTTTCACCGAAGGGAAGTTATGAGTACAGTTCTGGTTGTAGAAGATAGCGTCACGCAACGGGAGATGATCTCAACCCTACTGAAAGAGAGTGGATTGAATGTTACCGTAGCAAGTGATGGATTAGAAGCCCTGGAACGCATTCAGGAGACCTGCCCGGATCTCGTGGTACTCGATATTGTGATGCCTCGGATGAATGGCTATGAAGTTTGTCGTCGTCTCAAGGCTGATCCTAAAACCAAAAACGTTCCAGTGGTCATGTGTTCATCGAAAGGTGAAGAATTTGATCGGTATTGGGGCATGAAGCAAGGCGCGGATGCTTACATTGCTAAACCGTTCCAGCCTACTGAACTGGTGGGAACGGTCAAACAGCTACTCAGAAGATAGGGGACTTGTAATCATGGTGGGTAATCCGGATTTTTTAACGGGGATTGGCTTAGAACAAGCACCGGAATTTCAAGAATTAGAAAGCCCTGAAGGGGAGTTACATCTTCGTTTTTTCGTGCCGTCTGGCAATGAATTTGCTTTAAGTGCAACGGGGATTCGCGAAGTAATTTCCCAATCTCCCGATCGCATTACCCTGATTCCCAACGTCTCATCCTTACTGTTGGGAACGCTCAATATTCGAGGGCGGGTAATTTGGGTCGCGGATCTGGGTCAATTTCTCGGAGAACCCACAACCTTAAATACCGATCGCCCGGAAATTCCCGTGATCGCAGTCGAAGACCAAGACACTATACTAGGGTTAGCGGTTGATCAAATCGTGGGAATGGACTGGCTTGATGTGGAGCAAGTCCGACTACCCACGAATGTTCCAGACAGTATGGCTCCTTTTTTACGGGGGGAGTGGGTAATCCCACCCAAAGAAAAAGACAAAAAAGAAGATAAAAAAGAAGACAAAGAAGAAGAGGAGAAAATTTTGCGACTGCTGGATCAGGTGGCGATCATGCGATCGGCGCGATGGGCAGCATAAATAGCCCCAACCGGGGATGTCCCATAAAACCAACCGCCAAGGCGAGTTAAAGGCAGCTCAAGTTGATTAAAACCCAACGGGAGTGAATCAAGCTGACCAAAAGTCAACCTCAAGAGCACTGTACCTGCACGGATTCCCCGCATCACTGCTGAGTGTTCCGCTTAAAGTGACTCGGCTGACCTACAGGGATTTCACCTGCCTTCACCATTGTTGGTGATGCCATACTATTCTTAGAAATCCTCAGCGATGAGGAGGTTTGAGAAGGTTAAATGTTGCACGGGGCTTTAAATCCATTTTATTTTGTAATATCAGTCTCCTAGAATCCCATCAAGGCATTCCATAAATCCAATGGATCTAACTATAGTTTCACTTAACCTTGATCAGATTTCACTAGAAAAATTGTAAGAGCGCACCAGGTAGGCACCGCCAGGAGGGGGTAAATGGTATCAAGTCCGGACTATCAGCAGGAGTACGAACAAGCTTTAACGGCCTATACCGAGAAAAATTATGAAGAAGCAGCGGGAATCGTCAATCAATTAGTTGCGAATTTTCCCGAGGATCCCAGTGCTCGACTCTTAGCCGGTCACATCTATTGTTATGGATTGCAAATGTATGATGTGGCACTCGGTCAGTATGAAGGGGTGCTGAATCTGACGGATGACCCGGCTTTCGTTGAGGGAGCGTCCCAGGGCATGGAATACGCCAATCAGTACGCTACAGAAGGGATGCAGTCGAACGATTATGGGTATGATCCGGACAACGAATTTGAATCCGTAACGGAGAATTTCCAGACGGATTTTGATCAGATTCAATCAGAACAAGATACAGCCTTATTTGAAGGAGAAGCCCCAGCCCAGAGTGATGAAGAAGAATTCTGGGAAGAAGAAGACTCGGCCCTGGGTTTGCATGACCGCGCTTACAATGAAGCCTTAGCCATCAACCAGATTGGGTCGAATTCATCGGACTTGGGTATGGAACTGGATCCGGTGGACCCCAATCTCGAACTCGAATCAATGGAATTTGAGGAGTTTGAGGGGTTGGAGTCCGGAGATTTCGGCGTGGATTCTGCCACGGAAGAGGACGGACTGGTCAATCCCTTTACAAGCGAAGAGAATTATGAGGGGATAGTGGATGAAGACCCCTTTGCCATTGATGACGAAGAAATCCTGTCCGAGGTTCAAAACAACCAATGGAGCGATCCACTGGCATCTGAGTTACCCGACTTTTTGCCTAGAGAGGATGAAATGCCCGATTTAGTCGGGGAGGAGACGGCGATCGGGGTCTCGAATCAGTCCCGGTTTGATCGGGACCATGACGATTTGGACCTAATGGATTTGGCAACGCCGTTTCAGGAGTTTGAAGAGGCGTTTGCGCCGGAAGATGATATGGACTCGAAGTCCAATTCAGACCCGCTAGAGGATGACGAAGCCACCAGTTATTACCACAACAATGGGTCGGCGATCGATTCAGATTTTGACCTGTTCGATGCCGCTGATGATTTAGGAAATGATTTCAGCGAGGATGATCAAGACGAATCCCACCATCAGAATGGCAAGGGTGCGGGGGATCCAGGGCTTCCCTATGATCTTGACGAAGACGGAGACTTTAACTCCCCTTCTGAGGAGGAGGAAACCCTGTTAATGGGACGCAAACAGCTCGAACAGACTCAATTGCTCAACTCAATTTCCAAAACTTCGGGGCAGCCTTTCTCCCAGCCCAAAGGACTGGCTCAACCGGAAATAGACGATGACGATGATGACTACGATAGTAAGACCTTTGTCTCCGAACCCACCAATGGATTCAACCGGGTGGATAGTTACGATTTAGAGGATTTTGACGACGCCTTTAGTGGGGAAAATTCCTTTGATTCGGAGGACAACAGCGAGGATTTTCAGAACCGGCTCGCCACCGCGTCCCCTCTGCAAGAAGAGAGCGTTGACTTTTTGGGTGAGTTCGATGATTTTGATGATTTCGGCAATATTCCCGATAATATTCCCGATTTCGATCTGTCGGAGGATACGACAGGTTCGAGTACGGGTGGATTCGGAATGGGCAGCATGGGCAGAAAAGCTTCCTTCCGAGACATCGACGATAGCTACGATATTGGCGAAGATACGGATGGATCGATCATTCGGGATGATGAAATTTTTCGGATCGCGGGAAGTGCTGAACAAGTCCCGGTGTTTACCCAATCGGAAAACGCTCCGGTAGAAACCGTTACGAATACAGAACCGGGGATCTTGGGCTTTTTAGAAAATGCATCCCTGGTGAAAAAATTCCTGTGGATTGCGTTAATTTCTGGCGGGGTCTCAGCGATCGCAGCGGCTTCGGTTTCTTTTGCTTTTTCCAGTCAACGCAGTTGGCCCCAACAACTGAAGGACCCGATGATGGCCTTAGCTGCTGGAGGGGCCAGCATTCTCACTTGTTTTGGGGTGGGCAGTGCCAGCGCTAAGTTGATTCGCCGTTCTATGGACGATTTACAAGCGCAATTCGATACGATGTCTCAGGGCAATCTGTCCGCCCGAGCAACAGTTTATACCGAAGATGAATTTGGCCAGCTTGCCGCTAAATTCAACCAAATGGGGCGAATCATCTATACCACTACCTCGGAAGCTCAACGGAAAGCCGAAGAACAGGAACAGTCCAAGGAAGACCTGCAACGACAAGTGATTCGCCTGCTGGATGATGTGGAAGGGGCGGCTAGAGGGGACCTGACGGTTCAGGCAGAAGTGACCGCTGATGTCCTCGGGGCCGTTGCTGACTCATTTAATCTCACGATTCAAAACCTGCGGGAAATCGTTTTGCAAGTGAAACTGGCGGCGCGACAAGTGACTAAGGGAGCAACGGATAGCGAATCGTTTGCCCGCAGTTTATCTACCGATGCCCTGCGACAAGCCGAAGAACTGGCGGCTACTCTCAATTCCGTCCAGGTGATGACGGATTTGATTCAACGGGTGGCCGATAACGCTCGGGAGGCTGAAGAAGTGGCAAAATCTGCCTCGGCGACGGCGAAAAAAGGTGGAGAGGCGGTGGAACAGACTGTGGCCGGGATTCTGGAAGTCCGGGAAACGGTTGCAGAAACTACGCGAAAAGTCAAGCGATTGGCGGAATCGACTCAAGAAATTTCTAAAATTGTGGCCTTGATTGCAACGATCGCCGGACGGACCAACTTATTAGCGCTCAACGCCAGTATTGAGGCGGCTCGTGCGGGGGAAGCGGGTAGAGGGTTTGCGATTGTGGCGGATGAAGTGCGTCAACTGGCCGATCGCTCGGCTAAAGCTCTCAAAGACATCGAGCAAATCGTGATGCAAATTCAGAGCGAGACGGGCGGGGTGATGGTGGCAATGGAGGAAGGTACTCAACAGGTTATTGAGGGGACTAAGCGGGCAGAACAAGCCAAACGGGCCTTGGAAAATATCATTCAGGTGACCAATCGCATCGATGTGTTGGTGCGATCGATTACGGCAGATACGGTGGAACAATCCCAAACCTCGCGATCGGTCGCCCAGGTGATGCAAGCGGTGGAACTCACGGCCCAGGAAACTTCCCAAGAAGCCCAGCGGGTCTCGGGTTCTCTGCAAAACCTCGTGGGTGTGGCGCGAGACCTGTTGACCTCCGTGGAACGGTTCCGAGTGGAAACTGGAGAGCGTCGCTAGGCTCTACAAGCGGCCTTTAAGCACCGGCAAGGGTTTTACCTGCCTTGGTGTGGGGCACTCAGTTGTTGATTGTAGAGATGCTCTAGGGCGTCTCTACAGTTGTTTAGAGACAACGGCCCGGGGGTTTCTCAGGGCGACAGTGGTGTATGTTTGATAACCAAATCGGTAGGAATGGGTACATTGATCCCAGGTGACAAGCCGTCAAACCCATCAAGAACCGATGGCTTCAGAGGGACCTTAACCCCGATGAGAAGACGGCGATCGCCTACGGACGACAACCCCTCTAAACTGGCATCCGGCTTTTCCAATCAGCAACATCCGGACCCAAATAGGGGATAAAACTCCGTTAAATAAGCCGATCAGACCCTTGTTTAATAAATAGGAATAGGAATGGGACACCCGCTATGCAGCCGGAACAACGAGAGCGAATAATGGGCTATTTTATTGAGGAGACCACAGAACACCTCAATACAATAGAACAAGGGTTGCAAAATCTGTCGAGTGCGGTACAAGATCCGTCCGTACTGGCTGAACTCTTTCGTGCGGCCCACTCAGTTAAAGGGGGGGCAGGAATGCTGGAACTGGCTGCCATTCAACAGATTGCTCACAAACTAGAAGACGAATTTAAAGTGCTTCAGGATGTGCAAGTCGAAGTTGATCCCACGCTCTCGTCCCTATTTGTGAGAGTGTTTCGGGGGCTTCAGGACACCGTGGCTTTAATCTGCCTACCCGGTGTCTTAGACGAAGCAAAAGGAGCGGCGATTTGTGCCGAAGTCCAACCGGCGATCGCTCAACTTCATCAGCATTTAGCCCGGTTAGTCCAGGCTCAAGAGAGTCCCTCGGCCTTCGTGACCCGCACCCAGAATAGAATCCAGATCGGGGGCGAACTCACCCGCATCCAGAGTCCGCCCAAGCACAGAGGGGCAGACGAAGACAGTGCCCAACAACTCATCTTTAAAAGTGACGTCTCTCGGCTGTTGCAAGAAATGGTGCATCTGTTGAAGCAGAGAGAAAATCCCGATCGCCAAGAACGGATGCAAGAAATCTGCCGCCAATGGATACGAGCCGGAGAGCAATTCGATTTAAAATTGTGGTGTCATTTAATTGAGCAGGTAGCCACTGCGATCGCTAATCCAGAAAATAGCTATCGGGTTCTTGCCCCTATTCTCATCAAAGAAATCCAAAAGGCTAGAGAACAGGTTCTCTGTGGCCATGCAGAAGCCATTACAGTCAGTCCAGAACTCGAAGGACTGCTACTGCCTCAACAACAAGAACCGACGACTTCATTACCTAGCCAAATCATACCTGAAACCACTCATACAGACTCAAAATTTAATCCTATGTCTAATATGTCAAACTCCGATCAAAATCAACGAACCTCCCAAGGACGCGACTCTACAAGGAAAAAGAATCATGATTCAGAAAACAACCACACCTGGGGAGAAGATAAACGGGCTGCCAAACCCAGTTATAACAGTGGCCCGGAAGTAGGAGCAGCCGAACTTAACACCCTAGCGGACTTATTTGAAGGAGAGAGTTCCTACTTTGATGAACACTGGGAAGGAGAAAAAATCGTAGAAGAAGCGAATACCGGGGAAGGGACCCGGGAAACTCTAGCCCCGGACCCGGGAGAACTCCTCTCTACTACCCATGATTTTGACGATTTATTATTTGAACCCCCTTCGGACAATCAAACCCAGATGAGTAGTCCGGAAAATGACGAAGAGGATTTAGGCAACTTGTTCGGACTTGAGGGATTCGTGGAGATGGAGGATAGCAGCATCAGCGAACATCACCGGAGTCCCTCCCCAGTAGAGCCCCTCAAGTCCTCCAATGAAAAACTAGATGACTTGGGAGATTTGTTTGAGGAAGTCGCCACAGAAGAACTCAAAGAACCCGATGATTGGGAGCAAATGTGGGATGATGAGCCGCTAGATGCGGTCAGTGAAATCGCCCCACCTGCAACGGAGGCGGAGTTCTCCCTAGAGACAGCTGACGATTCAGAATTTAGGGATTTGCTGGAAATCAATAGATTTGAAAGTGGCACGGAAGCTGGGGGAGACCCGTTTGCAGCGGAACTGGCAACTGAAATCCCCATCAATGAGGAAGATTTTGACGACTTGTTTGGAGAGACAACCGAGTCCGAGGATGCCTCCTCAAATCTTACGGCGGCTGAGGAATCAATGGATTGGTTTGACTCCGACCCCGAGGACACTGTAGCTATAGAAGACGACTTGACGGATTTATTTGAACTCGACACCGCACCCGCCCCGTCAATTGAAGCCCCGAGAGAGCCGGTAAAGCCCGGAAAACCCGCCCCTACCTCTGGGCAGTCCGACGAGTTTTGGTTGGACTTTGAGGACACGGATTCAGAGCCCCAGTCTGATGTATTAGAAGCCTTGGATGGCTTGTTTGATGATGAACAGCCCCCGGCGATCGCAGATCTTGACCTGATGGAGGAGTCGTCTTTAGATTCTGAACTGTTTGGGGACGAACTCGCGGCAGAGGATGACAACAACGACCTCTTCGAGGAGAGTGAGAGCAACCTCGACGGTGAGGATTGGAATTGGGACCCGGAGAGTTCGGACGACAAGGAAGACACCAGCGATTTTTATCAAAACTTAGAGTCCCTGTTCGATGAACCGACAGGGCGATCGCCAAATCTCGATGTCAACCAGACTGCCCCGCCCCCCCAAGGGTTATCCAAGCAAACCGTATCAGGGTCTGGATTTTCTTCGTCCACAGAGGCCAATTTAGACTTTGATGAGTTGTTTGGGGAAAATCAGTCCGTCTCCCCGATGGGTAAGCGAGTCGAAGCCAAGCCTATCGCAATATCCGCCCCCATCCGAGAGCGCCTGGACTTGCCTCCGGAACCCAAACTGACCCCGGGGTCAGATGTTTTTACCGAATTAGACTACTTGTTAGCAATGGGGCCGCTCAAAGCGAGTTTTGAGGAGTTAGAAATCCTGTTAAACCCGATGAGTAGCCAGAAGGCAGAAGCAACAAGCATTTCCACTGCTCCGGCTGCATTACCGGCGAATGCCTTGTCCGACAAATCATCATCGGGCGTCCCAGGACCGGCTCTAGATTCCAAGCATCTCGACGGTTGGGGTGATCTGGAGGTTATGGTGGACACTGGGGGTAGCGGCTCCCAAACTGGGGGCAGAATTGCCCCTCGGCGTGGGGGCTTTGAACAGACCATGCGGGTCCCGGTGCGCCAATTAGATAACCTGAGTAATCTGGTGGGGGAACTGGTTGTTAATCGCAATAGCATCGAGCAGAATCAGGAACGGATGCGGCAGTTTTTAGATAATTTGCTGCATCAGGTTTCCCAGCTTACGGATGTAGGGCAGCGGATGCAAGATTTGTATGAGCGATCGCTCTTGGAGATTTCCCTGCTGGCTTCGCGACAAAACTACCACTTTATGGGAGGGAGCAGTAATAGCCATCAGGACCACTCCAATGGCGGTTCTGATTGGAGCGCCCTGGAAATGGATCGGTTCACCCCGTTCCATAGTCTGTCCCAAGATATTTTGGAACTGATTGTTCGGGTCCGGGAATCGGCTTCGGATATTGAATTTTTGGTCGATGAAACTGAACAGGTGACCCGGCAACTACGCCAGGTGACGACTCAGTTACAAGAGGGACTGACGCGATCGCGCATGGTGCCTTTTGCTCAAACTGCCGATCGCCTACCCCGTGGGGTCCGGGATAATGCGATTAAGTTTGGCAAACAGGTGGAGCTTCAGGTTGAGGGTCGCGAAACTCTCATCGATAAGATGATTCTGGAGCAACTCTCTGATCCGATGACCCATTTAGTCAACAATGCTCTGGCTCATGGGGTGGAAACCCCCGAGGAACGCCGGAAAAAGGGTAAACCTACCGTCGGTCGGATTGTCGTCCGGGCGTTCCACCAAGGGAACCAAACGGTGATTTCGGTATCTGATGATGGAGCGGGGATTGATTCAGAAAAGGTGAAGGCTAAGGCATTACAACGGGGGCTGATTTCGCTGGAAGTGGCGAATAGTATGACTCGCTTGGATGTCTATGATTTACTGTTTATGCCTGGATTTAGTACCAAGGATCAGGCAGATGATTTGTCTGGTCGCGGGGTCGGGATGGATGTGGTTCGGACCAGCTTAAGCTCTATTCGTGGGGTGGTGACGATTGATTCGACCCTGGGTAAGGGGACGACCTTTACGATTCGTTTGCCTCTGACTTTGAGTATTTCTAAGGCCCTGTGCTGTATTAGCGATCGCGCCCGGATTGCCTTCCCGATGGATGGGGTGGAAGATATGATCGATGTCCCCCGCGATCGGATTCAAACTAAGGAAGATGGTCAGACGTTTATTCCCTGGCGGGATACGATGTTGCAGTTCCGTCATCTGCGAGAACATTTGGTTTACAATCGTCAACTCGGACGCGGGAACTATGTTCTGCCCACCTCGGAAGAGGATATCATTTCTGTGGTGGTCCTACGTTCAGGGGGTAATTTGCTGGCGCTTCAGGTGGATCAGGTGTTAGGGGAACAGGAAATCGTGATTAAACAGCTCGAAGGACCTGTGCCGAAGCCCTTGGGAATCGCCGGTGCAACGGTGATGGGGGATGGCCGCATTGTGGCGATCGCGGATGTTTTAGAATTGCTCGATTTGGCTGCGGGACGTGTGCGGCCAACAGGCCCCGAGGGCGTGTGGAAGAATTCCCTGAGTACCCAGAACCCACCGGAGGCTGAAAGAGAGGAGGCGATCGACCCGAGGGTCCTGATTGTGGATGATTCGATTACGGTGCGTGAACTGTTGTCTATGACCTTTAATAAGGCGGGATACCGGGTGGAACAGGCTCGCGATGGTCAAGAAGCTTGGGAAAAAATGCGATCGGGTCTCCCCTGCGATTTGGTCTTCTGCGATATTGAAATGCCCCGGATGGATGGGTTGGAACTGCTCTCGCGAATGCAGAAGGATCCCATCCTCACCACTCTGCCGATCGCGATGCTCACTTCTCGCGGTGCGGACAAACACCGGCAAATGGCGATTCAAATGGGTGCCAGTGGCTATTTCACAAAACCCTATTTGGAGGAATCGTTACTGGAAGCTGCCGGACGAATGCTTAAAGGTGAAAAGCTGGTCTCGCTGAAGACGGAGGCCGGGGTTTAGCCTTAAGTTCTCGGGGAAAAGACAAGCGCGATCTCGGTGAAGCGATCGCGCTTGTCTTTTCGGGGAAGTTTTCTTCTGTTGCTCAGACCGAACATGAAGAAACGACTGAAGTCGTGACGTTGAACATTTTGACACTCCCACGTCTAAAGAGCATGGGATTCTTTAAGAGTCCAGAATTTAGACCTTAAGGGCGTAGTCAATGCGCCCCTACCTATTCACGCTCACTGACTCTCGCCATGAGGCTTACGGCTACCTTTTTTAATCT
>NZ_JAFLQW010000633.1 GCF_017313335.1 Phormidium pseudopriestleyi FRX01
AATGCTCTTAAACAAGAACTTGATACCTTGTTACGGGAATTGGATGAATTAAGGGCGGAAATTCGTCGGACTAGCCCCCGGTATGCTGCCCTGACTCAACCTCAACCCCTGACTGTCGAACAAGTTCAGCAGCAGGTTCTTGACAAGGATACTTTGCTCTTACAATATTCCCTAGGCGAAGACCGTAGTTTCCTCTGGGCGGTGACTCCGGACAGTGTGGAGGTTTATGAACTCCCCTCCCGATCGCAAATTGAGGAACTGGGTGAGGAATTTTATCGGTTAATGCAAAATCCCGACTATCGAGGTGAGAGTCGCAATATTACGGTTTCTCCTAACATTCCCCAAATTAATGCTTCTGCGACCCAACTCAGTCAGATGTTGCTGTCTCCAGTTGCGGATAAATTGCCTGGGAAGCGGTTGTTAGTGGTTGCCGATGGCGTGTTGAATTTTATCCCGTTTGCAGCCTTACCGACTCCGGGAGGTGGGGAGGAGTTGACGCCGTTGTTGGTGAATCATGAAATTATTAATCTGCCTTCTTCCTCGACGTTAGCGATTCTGCGTGAACAAGATGCGGGACGGCAATTGGCCCCGAAAACTGTCGCGTTAATTGCGGACCCGGTGTTTGAACTGGATGACGAACGGGTGACGGGACAAAGTGCGGTGAAGGCATCAGATTTGGGTCGGATTGTGGTGAACCGTTCTGCGGATACAATTATTGGGCGTCCGATTCCGGCCCTGCCGGGGACCCGGCAGGAAGCGGAGGCGATTTTGGCGTTAGTCCCGGCAGATGCGGCGATGTCGGCGTTTGATTTTG
This sequence comes from Phormidium pseudopriestleyi FRX01, assembly GCF_017313335.1. Taxonomy (GTDB): domain Bacteria; phylum Cyanobacteriota; class Cyanobacteriia; order Cyanobacteriales; family Laspinemataceae; genus Laspinema; species Laspinema pseudopriestleyi. Next base: position 815 of record NZ_JAFLQW010000633.1, read on the forward strand.
ATGCCTCTCGGGCCACGGTGGCGAATACGGATTTAAGTCAGTATAAAATGGTGCATTTTGCCACTCACGGCTTTGTGAGTAGCAGTGCGCCGGAACTCTCGGGGGTGGTGTTATCCCTGGTGGATGAACGGGGGAATGCGGTGGATGGATTTTTGCGGCTGCATGACATTTTTAACCTGGAGTTGAATGCTGAAGTGGTGGTACTTTCGGCTTGTCAAACGGGACTGGGGGATTCGATTCGCGGTGAGGGGTTGGTGGGGTTGACTCGGGGGTTTATGTATGCCGGAACCCCTCGGTTGGTGGTGTCTTTATGGAATGTGGATGATGCAGCAACGGCAGAGTTGATGTCGAGTTTTTATGGGAAGTTGCTCTCACAGCAGATGACTCCAGCCCAAGCGTTGCGGGAGGCGCAGTTGGAGATGTTGGCCAGTGAGGACCGGAACTCTCCCTATTTTTGGGCAGCGTTTACGTTGCAGGGGGAATGGAAGTGAGGAGTGTGAGTTGGACGAGATAGGAGGCAGAGCCTCTAAGAGAGCATTCCCAGGCAGAGCCTGGGAACGAGGAAAGTTTTGTGAGAGAGAGGAACATTGTGTCTATAAAAAAGGAGTGCGAGCGTCTCGCTCGCTTTTTTCAGATGGCGAGTTAGATGCTCTCACTCCTTTTAGGAATATTGGGAAACGACTGAAGTCGGGACGTTGAACTTGGAGAATAGGGACAGGGTGAGTTAGACCGATCGCCGATTGTTAAACAACCCCAGTAATGGACCTAAAACTGCCCCAACGATGAATCCCCCGGCGTGCGCCCAATAGGCAATCCCACCACTTTCCATCCCAATATTGGTTTGTTGAGATAGACCCGCTATGCCGTAGAATGCTTGCTGGGCAAACCAAAATCCTAAAAAGAAGAAGGCAGGGATGCGGAATGTAGTCAGGAAAAATCCCAAGGGAACGAGGGTGAGAATTTTGGATTTGGGATATCGCAGGATGTAAGCACCCATGACTCCGGCGATCGCCCCAGATGCACCTAAAGAGGGAATGGTGGAATCCATTGAAAAGAACCACTGAGTTAAAACCGCTAAAGCACCACAGGCTAAATAAAAGATAATGTATTTGATATGCCCTAAGCAGTCCTCTACGTTATTTCCAAAAATCCACAGAAATAACATATTCCCCCCCAGGTGCAACCAACCTCCATGCAGGAACTGGGAACTAAATAGAGTAATCCATTCCGGAAACGCACTGGGGGTCGGTTCTCCGGCAAAACTGGCGGTGAGTTGTTGGGGAACTACTGCCCAGTCTTGCAAGAATGCATCTAACTGTCCCTGCTGTTGTAAAGAAACTTCGTACAAAAAGACCAAAATATTAACAACGATTAGGCCATAAGTGACATAAGGGGTAATTTCCGTTGGCGTTTCATCATGTAAAGGAACCACAGGTTTTATCTTGCTTTTTTCAAACGGTTTTGGACCAAGATAACAAATATCAGGGCGATCGCCAAATCACCAGAGGTACAGATCGGCGCAAAAAACCCCTCCGGCAGCCAGAGGGGTTTAATTTGAAAATGCACAAATTGCCGAAATCCGAAAGCGGAGGTTTCAAAGGACTTTCAGTGTAGTCGCCTCATCATTGGGGATGAGTCTAGCAATCTACCAGCCTTTTTCAGCTTGTTCGAGAACGTAGGTGGCGACATCTTCGATTTGAGCGTCATTCAAACGACCCAGAAAAGCAGGCATGGCATTCTTACCCTTCTTGACCTGGGTGATGATGCCGTCAAGAGAATTCATGCCATATTGCTCCAGGGCATCTTTTTTCAGGGTTTTGTTGGCCATAATCACGTTATTGCCACCGGTATGACAAGCGGCACAGTTGGCACTAAAGACTTTGGCACCATTGGCAGCATCTCCAGCGAAGGCAGGAGGCACGAAGGCAACAGTCAAGACGGCGATCGCCAGCAAAACGATGGATAATAGTCGCTTCAAAGTAGTTCTCCTCTATTCAACTCAGAATTTTCAGTCAAAAAGTATTTTATCCCGGTTCGTTAACATCCAACGCGATATGCCGAAACGATTCGGTGATGTTTTCCGTAAATTCCCAAACCGAGGCGATCGCCGGACCCTCTCAGCCTAACCCCCCATTTCCTGGACAACCCGGTTGCTCCGAGTCGGGTAAAAACCTTTACAGTAGAGGCAAAGTCGGCAATTTAGCTCCCCTCCGACATCCTCTTGGAGGGACTCCACCACCAGGACCTCAATCTATCACGATTGTGCATTCGTCCTTTACACTAAAGGGTGATGGGGAGATTTAACAAAAAGATGTAGCTGCAATGTTTGTGTCTTCTCTTAGACAGGCGATCAATCCCCAACCCATCACCACCACGGCGGATACCACTGTATCCGACGTGATCACCCTGATGAGTCGGGCCAGAACCAGTGGGGTCCTCATTCTGGACTCTGAGCGAGGAAACGGGACTCAACGGGAGCAGTTAATCGGGATTTTTACAGAACGGGATGTGGTCAGAATGATTGCGGCCTCTCAAGAAATTAAAGGGGTGGCCATTGGCGAAGTGATGACCAAAAAAGTTTTGACCCTGACCGAATCCTCAACAGAGGATCAAGATATTGTCACCGTACTCACCCTATTTCGCCAGCATGGAATTCGCCATCTTCCCGTGTTTGATGCGAATGGAACCCTCCTGGGTATCCTCACCCAACAGAGTATCCGCAGCGTCCTCAAACCGATTGATTTTATGCGTCTGCGGCGAGTGGCGGAAGTGATGAGCACTCGCGTGATTCATGCCCCGGTCTCTACCCCGGTGATCAATATTGCCAAACTCATGGCAATTTATAACGTCAGTTCCGTAGTGCTCGCTCAAGCTGATCACCCGGGATTAACTTCTTTCGATTCAACATGGGGAGTTTGGTCGGCAGATAGCTGTCAAATCAAACCTGTTCGCCCCGTGGGTATCATCACCGAACGGGATATGTTACAGTTCCGCAATCTTGAACTGGACCTGGAGAGCCTCAAAGCCTCGACAGTGATGAGTGCGCCCCTATTTCCGATTCCACCAGATGCCTCCCTGTGGGAAGCTCATCAGCAGATGCAACGGCGGCGGGTTCATCGATTAGTGGTAGTGGGGAAGGAAGGGGAACTCGGGGGAATTATCACCCAAACCAGTTTGTTGCAAGCCTTAGACCCGATGGAAATGTATGCGGAGATTGAGGTCTTGCAGGAATTATTGCAACAATCGGAATCGGAACGGGAAGCTCTGCTCAAGCAACTGATTGCTCGGAATAAATTGCTGGAATCTTTGGCGCTTACCGATGA
>NZ_JAFLQW010000290.1 GCF_017313335.1 Phormidium pseudopriestleyi FRX01
GGCTCCATCGGTGAGGGTTAACTGAGCGGTTTCTATAGTGAGGTTCCCCGCATTCCCTTGACCCAAGGTGGATGTGGTGATGATAGCTTCATCGCTGAGGGTTAGCTGAGGAGTTTCTACTGTGAGGTTGCCTGCATTGCCAATCGCTTCTTCTAGCGCGACTACAGTCCCTAAACTGCTAGAACTTCCAGATTCATCGACTCCGCTCAATTTCACGAATTCAGTGGCACGAACGGTCATATCTCCAGAATTGCCTTTTCCAAAACTAAAAGAACTAATGCTAGATCCATTGGTGAGAGTTAACTGAGCGGTTTCTACGGTAAGATTACCTGCATTATTGCTGGCCCCTACATCCACGCCAGTTCCTACACCACTCGCAAGACCCAAAGGGTTAGAACCGCTTAATTCTATTCTTTCAGTGGTGCGAATTGTCAGATTTTGACCCGGTTGGTTTCCTTCGGTGAAGGAGAGGATGGCTGACCCTTCTGTGAGGGAGAGGTTTCGGGATTGGATGTGGACTCGACCGGACCCTTCTCCTGATGCATCTAAGGAGGCGGAGGCGTTGAGATGAATGTCTCGGAAATCTGTCACCTCTGAATATCCTAGGTCCCAGCCATTATCTGTGGGGTTGAGACTGATGGTGTTATTATCTCCAACGCTGCCGAGTTCAATTCGTCCGCCTCTTGAGGTGAGGTTGCCTCCGTTTACCTCAATGTCGGCACTGACTAGGGCTAAGGTTTGCTCTTGTACTCCTAAACCGATGGGGCGATTTTCTCTGAGGAGTAATTGGGAATCTGGGTCTTGAGAAATATTATTTCCGGGGCCTTCAACGACAATTTTACCTGGGTTGGCTCCCATTTGCAAGCCAACGGGGATGCTGACGGTGAGTAAGGGTGGGGTTTCACTGGGTAAGGTGCTGAACGCTGTCCCGTCGGCAAAGTTAATCCGATTAGCGGTGGAGGCTAAAAATGAGCCACCGATGTTTAGTTGAGCGTTGGGTCCGAAAACGATGCCATTGGGATTGAGCAAAAATAAATTGGCGAACCCGTTAGCACGAATTAATCCATCAATATTAGAAATGGAGTTGCCGGTAACCCGACTGAAGATATTTTGAATATCCAGACTGTTGTTAAAAAATGCTTCCCTGCCGGTGGGGAGAGAAAATTCTTGGAAGCTGTGGAATAAATTCCCCCCCGATTGGGTTCCTCCGTCAATCTGGTTGATGTTTCCCTGGGGGGTAACGGTGGAATTCACGGGTAGTGTGGCATCGGGGATGATTTGAGCTTGAATGTGGGGAATTCCATTAAAGCAACTCAACAGAAAGCTGCCCGAAAATAAGACAACGGTTTGGCTAAGATGCTTTAAGGTTGAGTTCTGTTTTATAGAAATTTGTCCGGGGAGGAGGTTAAAAAGTTTCTCCATCCCTTTCGATTGGACTGGCAGTGCCTCGTTATGTTCGTTCATAAACCCTGATTGATAATGGAGGTAGATTGGAGGAAAAAATAATGGAGTGAGTCGGTTTTGGCGATTTGAACTGAAATTTTAGGGTGGGGAATCTGAGGGAGGGATTTTCCGGTTATAATCCTAACCTCCAGAAGCATCTACCGGGGTATTTTCTATCCCGATTACTGTAATCGGTATCTCGTTAGTCCAGTTAGCAATCTCGGACAAACCGGCTGATTCTAATAGGATTTTCCACTCTTCGATTAAAGTGGGGTCATTGGGCTGTTCTCGGCGTAGTTCGGCTAAGGTGGCGATCGCCTCATGCCACATCCCCGATTGAGCATATAATTTAGAACGAGTCAGTGCGTCGGTTGTTTCTAAATCTGTGTTCAAAAGAGGATTTTGTTCGATTCTATGACTCCAGGCTAGACTCTCAACATTCTTAGCCAGATTATCGGGTTCACAAATTAGAGAAAAATACCAAACATAATTTTTACCAGGTTCTAGTTTAACCTGATCAGATAGCCCCCTCAAACTGGTGATTTCTTCTTGACCTGAAATTGGGAAAATTACCCGATAAATATCATTTTCTTGTTCATCTTTTAACACAAATTCAGCACTTCGGGCTACGGTTTGGGGAATATAAACCAAAAATTCCGGTGATTCCAGTCCGGTAGCCCCAAAAAATTTATCGGATTGTGACGATACCTTGGGCATCAAGACTGTTAAGAATGGATCGGTCCTATTTTCATCATTATCTGCATCGCATCTTCCCCCACGGGTTCCTCCCCCGACGGTGGGAGGTGCGCCTAAACCTTTAGGTGGGACATATTGGGCAATCTCCATTCCTGAACCTTGCCAGGACTCTCCTAAACTGAATGAAGCTGCTGTTTCAATTGGGCTGGATGTAAAGCCAAATGTCGCTACACTTGTTATTAAAATGGGAAAAATTGCTGGGATAAGTGATAATTTTCCCTGATTCATGATAGAGACCCTTCCTTTGCAAATGACAACCCTTTCAAGCAATGCTGAACAAGCCCTTTATAACTGAAGAATCAGTTTTGGAGTCAATTTTGTAATATAACTTCACAATCCCCGGGTCTGATTAGCTGATTCACTCTCCAAAAACTTGATAAACATTAACTGCTTCTTTGCGCCCTTTTAGCAAAACCCGGTCAAACCGTTTAGTAGAAAAACTTTTAGGAAGCAAGTGATAAGTGTCTTCGGAAATTAAAATTCGGCATATTCCGCCCTCAATAGATTTATCATGGCTTTCCAATCGGGAGGCAATATTGACGGTATCGCCAATGATAGTATAATCCTGACGCCGATCGCTTCCTAAACTGCCCACAACAAGGGGACCCGTAGCAATTCCCACACGCATCCCCACGGTGGGTTTTCCGGCTAGTTTCCATTGCTGATTAAGGGTCTGGAGTGCTGCTGCCATTTTTAATGCACAATTGACGGCTTTTTGAGCATCTGAGGCGATTTCTTCATCGCTGGTGGCAGGGATAGGAACACCAAAAACTGCCATGACTGCATCGCCAATAAATTTATCGATCGCCCCGTCGGATTCTAGGACCACTTGCGCCATGACTCTCATATATTCATTCAGCCAAGACATGAGAACTTTAGGCGGCATTCCTTCAGCAATGGTGCTAAATCCTTTTAAATCTGTAAATAAAACGGTAGCTACAAGTTCTTGGGCTTCCAGTTGTCCTTCTTTGAGGATTTTTTGGCGATCGCGCCAGATTGCTTGGGCAATTTTTGGGGTAACGTGGCGTTCAAATAACCGCATGACGGTTTCTCGTTCTTCCCGCTCAATTTTGCCAATATAAGCCGTAATTGCCCCTGCTGAAACAGTTAACCCTAACAGGGCAGGAACTACGGGAATCCACCATCCGACTAGGAAGGCTAGAAATGCACTTCCAAGGCATAAAGTAGCGGAAATAACAACAGTGATTCCCGTCCAAGATAGATAATAATAGGTGTGTTTGCTGGGAATATATCGTCCTAAAGCTGCTAAAACTCCCCCAATCCAGGCGGCTAAGAAAATCACTCCGATTTCTAAAGGTTGAGACCAAACTTTAATCAAAGGTCGATTATCCAAGGCAGCACTAATCAACTGACTGGTTAAGTTTGCATGAATTTCTATCCCTGACATCCGTCGAGGTGCATCGGTTAGCTTGTTATCATAAGGGGTATGAAAATAATCTTGCAAGCTAACAGCAGTTGACCCAATTAAGACAATGCGATCGCGGGCAAAATCCTCGGAAATACGATTTTCTAAAACATCAGTTAGGGAGACGATTTCAAAAGTTTCTTGCGGTCCCCTAAAGTTGATTAAAATTTGATAGCCTTGGTCATAGGTGCGGATATAGCCTCCATCATTGCTTCTAAATCGCTTGAATACTGCTTCACCGAGTTGCAAATAATCTGGATTAACTTCAGAGTTTTTCGGGATAATTCCTTCCGGTTTCAGATATAAAAATGCTAAATTTACGGCCAAACTGGGAAACACTTCCTCATCAGAGTTTTCTAAAAACAGGATGCCTCGTCGCATGGTGCTATCCGGGTCTAAAATGAGATTATTCGCTCCAATTTGACCTCGACTGCTCAGGGTGGGCGGCGGATTTACAGACCATATTCTATCCCCTTCACTGACTTTTTTTACCCCGATTAAATTGGGTGTTGTTTCAAACACTCCTACCAGTTTTTGATGCCCCGGTTCTACAGGTAAATCTCGATAAATATCTAAACCGATCGCCCTAGGTTCTTGAACTTTTAAAGTGCTAATTAAATCCGCAATTACCCCATCAGGAATCGGCCATTGTCCGACGTTCTGAATATCAGTTTCAGAAATTCCCACAATCACAATTCTGTCATCTGTTCCTTCTAGGGGACGCAGGCGAAAAAACCAATCCAGGGTTCTCCATTCCATCCATTGTAAGGCTCCTGTTAAGCGCAGGAGGACCAATAAACTGGCAATGGTGGTTGCCCCGAGAAACACCCCTCCCCATTCTTCACGCAGTCGCGGTATCCATTTTTTCCACATAGTTGAACCCTTATCCATTTTAGCAGTTTCACTCTGATATTTAAACCACAGATTACACAGATTTACACAGAGATTTTATCAGTGAAAATCTGTGTAATCTGTGGTTTATTTTCTTAATCATACAAGGTTTGATGCTTATTCCTGAAGTATCGAATTAATTTGGCTTGGTTTTCGGGAATTAGACAGCGAGTGACCATTGAGTTGGCACGCACGCGATAGTTAAATAAGATTTCGGGGATATGATAAAATTCCCATCCTTTTTCTAAGGCACTTAGCCACAAATCCCAGTCTTCAAAGCCTAATTTATCGGGGATGTTGGGGTCGTATCCGCCGCAGTCTTGCCAGAGGGTTTTTCTGAAGATGGCACAGGCATCGATATAGTTACCTTGCAATAATCGAGTGTGGTCAAAGTCGGGGACTTGCCAAATTCCGGTGCGATCGCCCATGAATTCCACATCTCCATAAACCACTCCCACCCGAGGAAATTGGTCTAAAATTTCTATGCCTTTGGAAATATAGTCAGGTTTTATTTTATTATCGGCATCTAAGGGTAAAATATACTCTGTTTGGGCTAGTTTTATGCCGACATTACGGGCAGTCGCTAACCCTTGATTGGGTTGATGGATGATGGAATATCCCTGGTTTTGCAAATAATCTAGCACTTCTAAGGTTAAGGGTTCGGTTGAGCCATCATTGACGATAATTAGTTCAAAATTAGCCTCAAAACAGTCCTCGACGCTGGCGATCGCATCTAGCAGATATTCCCCTTGATTGTAACAAGGAATAATAACTGAGAGGGCAACTTCATCCGGTTGTCTGGTGCTCATGGTTATTGCTTGGATAGGGATTGTCACAGGTTACCCAATTTTGCTACAATACCGAAAGTAATCAATAGCATAACCTGAGTCTAAAGTGGATGCCAAGTTGTCGGATAATCATAAACCTTTGACGGGTAAAGTGGCAGTAGTGACGGGGGCGAGTCGTGGTGCAGGGCGAGGGATTGCCCTGGTTTTGGGTGAGGCGGGGGCGACTGTCTATGTGACGGGACGGAGTGTGAGAGGGCAAGGAACAACGGATAATCTGCCAGGGACGATTGAGGAGACGGCAGAATTGGTGACGGCGCGAGGTGGGGTGGGGATTCCGGTGCGTTGTGATATGACGAAGGATGAGGAGGTGGCGGCATTATTTAGCCGGATACAAAGTGATAGGCAGTTGGATATTTTGGTGAATAATGCTTGGGGAGGGTATGAAGGCTATGATGGCAATACCTGGGCGGATGGAACGGAGTTTTTTGCGCCGTTTTGGGAGCAATCAGCACTAGGAACGGACCCGAATGTGCTAAAACTTTCAGGAACAGTGCTGACGGTAGGGGATTTGGCAGTGGAATATGGGTTTACAGATATTGATGGCAGGCAAATCGCGGCATTTCGTCTGGAGGATATGTGAGTTCTGAACTAGATATCCTCTTAGCGGATGCTTTCACATTGTATGAGTCGGGTTCTTTAACCCTGGCGGAACAAAAGTTCTGCCAAGTGTTAGGGATTGATTCGACTCATCCGCAAGCGTGGCATGGGTTGGGAATGGTGTACTATTGCCAAGGACGATATGAAGATGCCCTGGATCATCTGGAACAGTCTCTCCAGTTAGATAATTCTCAGGCAATTTTCCATTATAGCATGGGTTTGGTATTAGCAAAACTGGGTTATTTAGCTGATGCGACTGCCGCTTATCACCGCGCCATTGCCCTCGAACCCAGCTATTTAGATGCCTACTCTCAGTTAGGAAATGTCAGTATAGAAATAGGAGATTTCACCCAAGCACAAACTGCTTATCATCAAAGAATTGCGCTCAGTCCAGATTGGCAGAGTTATGTGAGTTTAGGACGTTTATTTATCGCCCAACAACGGATTGATGAGGCAATATTCGCTTATAAAACAGCCCTAGAACTCCATCCTCGTCATCCCGATATTCTCTACGCCCTTGGGATTGCTTTTGTCGCGAAAAATCACCCGGATTCTAGTCTTTATTTTGGATTTGCTGCCTATCGTAAACAAGATTACGAAAGCGCAATTCCCCATTATCAACAGTTTCAAAATGCCCAACCTGGGGAGATTGATTTTTATCTCGCCCTTGCCGATTGCTATCAACATTTGAATCAGTGGGAAGAAGCCATTTCGACTTATCGCCAAGGTATTGCCCTGCATCAAGAAGCAGTCGAACTTTATTTATCTTTTATTCTCGCCTTACAAAGTTGTGGTAAAATTGAAGAGGCGCGGCAAGTTGCCGATGAGGGGTTAGAAGTTTTGCCCGATCGCTTATCCCTGAAATTGGAAAAAATTCGGCTTTTTCCAGTTTTGTATCAAAATTCAGAAGAACTGGAGTTTTATCGCAACCGATTTATTACAGAATTAGATAATTTGACTACAAATTGCTCTTTAAAGACAGAATTCTTTCAAAAACAGGCATTAAATGCTACGGCAGTCAATACTAATTTTTACCTCCAGTATCAAGGGGAAAATGATTTAGAATTGCAGCAAAAATATGGACAATTTGTGCATCAAGTGATGGCGGCCAATTATCCGCAGTGGGTAGAACCGTTACTGATGCCAACCCTGGATTCTGGGGAACGAATTAGAATCGGCTATATTTCTGCTTGTTTGCAGTGGCATACCGTGGGAATGGTGTTTTCCGGGTGGTTGGAACATCGTAACCGTGATGAGTTTGAGGTGTATTGTTATGATGTCGGACGACAAGGCGATCGCCTGACTGACTGGTTCCGAATTAATAGCGACTACTTTTATTCCATTCCGGATGATATTCCAGGAGTTTGTCAGCAAATCCAACAGGATAGTTTGCATATTCTGGTCTTTTTGGATATTGGAATGTATGCGCCAATGACTCAACTGGCGAGTTTACGGTTGGCGCCGGTTCAATCTGTCGCTTGGGGACATCCAATTACCTCCGGTTTACCCACTCTTGATTATTTTATTTCCAGTGATTTGATGGAACCGGAAAATGCTCAAATGCATTATTCAGAACAACTGATTCGGTTACCTAATTTAGGAATTTATTTCCCCAAACCAACGATTCCTGAATTGAATAAAAATCGGGCTGATTATGGCATTTTTGATGATGCAGTGATGTATTTATCCTGTCAATCTTTGTTTAAATATTTGCCAAAATATGATATAATATTCCCAAGAATTTGCGAACAAGTGGCAACCGCCAAACTGGTATTTATTGGTCACAAAAACACGCCGATTACAGCACAATTTTGCCAGCGACTAGAGGCGGCCTTTGCTCAGTTGGGGTTAGATTATCATGATTTTTGTATAATCTTGCCAAGACAGAGCAAACGAGACTATTGGAACCTCCTATCAATGGCAGATATCGGGTTAGATACGTTTGAGTTTACGGGATTTTTAACGACCTTAGAAGCAGTTGCGGTAAATTTGCCCATTGTCACTCATCTCGGCCCCTTTATGCGGGGTCGTCAATCAGCGGGAATTTTAACCCGATTGGGGGTCACGGAAACCATCGCCCAAACTGTGGAAGATTATATTAAAATAGCCGTTAGATTGGGATTAAACCGGGAGTGGAGAGAGGCGATCGCCGCCAAAATTAACGAGGGCCATCAGTGGTTATACGAGGACAACACCGGAATCAAAGCATTAGAAGACTTTTATCGAGGGATGGTGAAGGAAAAAGGATAAACAAGGAAACATGGACAACCATATCTACCTCCACCCCATCCACTAATGACAAATGACCAATGACAAACGACAAATGACAAATCCCTGAAACAGAACCCATTTCCCTGCCGTCCCATAATCAAATAATTCGGTGCATCCCAAATTATTTCAACTCTTGAGAGAAACCAAATGTTCGCACCCAAACTCGCATTATTGACCCTTTCGGCGATCGTACTGTCGATCGCCCAAGTTCACGCGCATAATACAGTAGATCTGGAAATCGGAACCTACTTAGAACAATTCAAAACCGAAAAAGGAGCCAACCGTCGAGAAGCAGTCAAAGGATTGCGGCAGATTGGGACTCCCGCAGTTCCCCTACTGATGACAGCATTGCAAGATGCCGATGTAGGAGTCCGAGGAGGTGCCGCATTTGCCTTGGGTTCGATGGGTTCTGATGCAGAATCCGCCATTCCGAACCTGATTGCTGCCTTAAATGACTCAGAAGAGTCAGTGCGTCTGGATGCTGCCGTGGCACTTAGACGAATTGGCACCCCTGCAGTGGAGGAACTCGCGACTGCCTTGCAACACCCGCAGATAGAAGTGCGTCGGGGTGCTGCCTTTGCCTTAGCGGGAATTGGTGCAACCGCAGAACCGGCGATCGCCCCCTTAATCAACGCCTTACAGGATCCAGATGAACGCCTCGCCTGGAATGCTGCCGTTGCCTTGCGCGCAGTCGGGGCCCCGGCAGTCCCCGCCCTCAACCAGGCCCTGATGGATGAAAATCCGCAAGTCCGAAGTTCCGCTGCCTTCGCCTTGGGAAACCCCGCTTCCCCCACTGCTGCAAATCTTTCTCCGGTGGCACAATCGGAGGATGAAGAAGTCCCAGAAATTTGCCGAATGTTGCCGAATCCCTTGTCCCCAGATTTTAATATCTGTGAAGCAATGCCGATGCGGGAACGTCCCCAGGAGTTGCGTCAGAATGGGGATGAAGTGAATCCCAATCCCTGTGGATTTTCGCCCAATCCCTGCGAAGCGACACCGAGTCAGATTGACTCCTCTACCACCCCAACTCGCCGCCTGATGTAATTCCCCTGGAATTCCCC
>NZ_JAFLQW010000350.1 GCF_017313335.1 Phormidium pseudopriestleyi FRX01
CGATCGCTTTCCTTACTCCCCAAATTGTACGCAAATAACTGTGGAACTATATAGCCCGTCTCAATCCTTCTGACAATGGATCCTACGCCTAAGCGTCGTCGCCGTGCGTAAAACCTGCGCTTGTCCTCCGATGTGCGGCGACGCAACAGCTTGTGCGCGGTCAGCGTAAGTCTGCCGTTCGGCATCACATCTTGCTCGCTTTCTTTAGGTCAAACTGCTGCAAGACTGGCTATAGTAGAACTTCCCTGGCAAAAATAGGGGGGTTATCTACACCGACAATTGGGCGATCGCTTTGTCAAGATTGAAGAGTAACTAGAGGGCCAAGCATGAATAACTCTATTCAATCCATTTACAACTGGTATCGCAACACACTTCGCAATCCCAAATATCGCTGGTGGATTATTTTGGGAACCGTGGCTTATTTCTTCAGCCCCATTGATGTTGCTCCCGATTTCATCCCGGTGATTGGGCAACTTGATGATATCGCTTTAGTCACTCTGTTAGTTGCGGAGTTATCTCAAATTGCATTGGATTATTTTAAAACCCGAAAAGGTGAAGTGGGAGAATCCACCAATCCCGTCAATACAGCCTCAACGGTGGGGGGCTCTACGGTAGATGTAGAAGCCAGTTCCGTCAATCAATAATGTATTTCTTTAACAAATAGCACCCCCCAAGCCTGCTGAATCAGTAGGCTTTGTTTTTTGCTAGGGGTAGGGATTGCCCCGAGGTTAAAGCAGGGGACAAGTTTTATGGTATTTTTAGGGGTTGAAACCGTTTGGAGTGGATACTTGAGTGCCACCGATAACCGGCAGAAAACGACTCGAATTCTTGGAGAATTCTGAAGAAAACTCCCCTCCAGAGTCGGTCTGATCAGAGGGGATCGGAGGAGGCTTTATGCTGAGTGAAGTTAGAAGTCTCTACCCAGGCAAACCTTCGATAAGTGCCGATCGCCATCATGAAATTTAGTGAAATTGTCCAAAAACTTGCCATTCATCTCCCCGATAGTCCCGTCGTTTCAATGGGTGAAGACCCGGAAATTACGGGAGTTGCAGCCGTAGAAGAGGCAACTGTCGGGAGTTTGAGTTATATCGAAGGCCGTAAATTTGCCGATCGCATCGCGGTGACGGCAGGGACGGCATTGATTTTGCCGATGAATCCCCAATTGCAGCAACAGGCGAGCGATCGGGGTATCGCGTGGGTGGCGACAGAGGAACCGCGATTATTATTTGCTCATGCGATCGCCTTGTTTTATCAACCCTTTCGACTCCCGGCAGGCATTCATCCCAGCGCCTCAATTCACCCCGATGCCACCTTGGGGGAAAATCTGGCGATCGGGGCCTTTGTCTCCATCGCCAATGGAGTCAAAATCGCCAACAATGTCTGCATTCATGCCAACGTCACCCTCTATCCCCATGCCGAAATTGGGGAAGGAACAGTCTTACACGCCAACTGCACCATCCATGAACGCACCCGCATCGGCAAGCGCTGCACCATTCACTGTGGGGCCGTTATTGGGTCCGAAGGGTTTGGATTCGTTCCCTCTCGTTCCGGTTGGGTGAAAATGGAGCAATCCGGCTACACCGTTTTAGAGGATGGCGTAGAGGTGGGGTGTAATAGTAACATTGACCGTCCTGCCGTGGGAGAAACCCGGATTGGGGAGAATACAAAAATTGATAACTTAGTCCAAATCGGTCATGGGTGCAAAATTGGCAAAAATTGTGCCTTAGCGGCCCAGGTGGGTTTAGCCGGTGGGGTGCAGTTAGGAAACAACGTGATTTTAGCCGGTCAAGTGGGCGTAAACAATCAGGTGAAAGTGGGAGATGGGGTGATCGCCACGGCCAAAACCGGCATTCACACGGATATCGCCGCAGGTGCAGTCATCTCAGGTTTTCCGGCGATTCCTAACAGGCTCTGGCTGAAAACCGTTGCCCTTTCCTACCGTCTTCCAGAAATTTATCAATCCCTCAAGCAACTCCAGCGCCTGTTGGGTTCAAAGTCAAATTAAGATAGCCATTCAGCACTGAAATCTTGCACCCGTGGCAACACCCGACGGGGGATCAATCCCCTTACCAGAGTAGGTTTTTTACGTTTATGGTGATTCGCCTTACTATTAACTTCAGCGACGGTCCCCGGAGCAGGGCATCGGTCCGGGGACCGTTCGTACTACCTCTTTCTACGCGCAAGTGCGATCGCGCGTCACTATGACCCCACCCTAACCCGGAGCAGGGCATCGGTCCGGGGACCGTTCGTAAAAACCCTACTCTGGTAAGGGATCAATCCCCCGTCTAACAAATTCACTCGGTTGAAACCGACTGAAAGTCTTATGGGGTGATGTTTTTAGTCGGTTTTTAACCGACTTGAGCTGTTAGGCGGGGTTTGAACCCCCGTCGGGCTCTATTCCGGTGAACCGGGGTGAAATTTTGAGCCCTCTAATTTTTTTATAAAAAATTATGGTTAAAAACTACAGGTTTGAGGATATATTTTTAACTAGGCCAAATTGAATGATGCGGCTGAATTTTTAGTTTTTAGATCGGGAAGGATAATCATTGAAAGCAATGAGTGAAATTGCTACAAGCCCTCTTAAAGGAAAGGCGCTGCTTCAAAAAGTAAAAGAACTCTCGCACTTACCCCGCCGAGAAACCGCCAAGCGCTGTGGATACTACAGCAAGTCAAAAAATGAAGAGTTCCGGGTAAACCTGACGGACTTTTATGATGCCGTGCTGGAAGCTCGCGGGATTCCCCTCAGCCCAGAGGGGACAAAAGATGGTCGGGGTCGAGAGGCAACTTATCGAGTCAGCGTCCACAAAAACGGACAAATTGTCATTGGTTCAACTTATACCCAGTCAATGGGATTAAAGTCCGGTGATGAGTTTGAAATTAAACTGGGTTACAAGCACATCCACCTGATTCAGGTCGATAGCAGTAAAAAGGACTTCCTTACCGAAGACGATGAGGAGTTCGAGGAAGACGATGACGATTAGAGGACTACAAAACAACCGATTGTTTTAGTCGAGTTTTCTAAACATTCCTTCAAAATTTAGACCAGTCCCCCTCCTTCCCGGCTCAGTTTAGCGTCAAGGAGGGGGACTGTTTTTTTTGTGGTTAACCCGTTTTCCCGGGGATAGGTTTGGGAAATCAACGGTTGCGTGCCGTGAGATTATCCGGGTTAGGACCAGGGGATTTAGACCGGGGTGGAAGAGCGGAGTCAAGCTGTTCTGGTCTCTGTTGCGCTGAAGCAGGCCGGAGGAGTTGGGACTGTAATGAAGGGTCGCTGACGGTATGAGAAAGGGGCGCTAAAGCCATTGCAAACCGAGCGTGTTCTTCGAGTTGTTCCGTCGAAGAGAGCAGATCCCCAAGGATGAGCAAAATATTCCGAATACTTTCAAATAAAGCTGGATCGCCGGTTAATGCTTCCAAATCGGAGGTAATTTTTTGGACATTTTGGAATGTGGCGCGGGCAGAATCTAGGGTTTGCTGCAATGACAGCAGATTGCTCGGGGAGATGGCCGTATCGGTGAATTGGGCGAGATTGGCCGAGGCAGCGGAGGCATTGGCGGCGAGTTGATTGGCGGTAACTGAGAGGGTATCTAGGTTTGCTAAGAGTTGAGAATCCTCAAATTGATTGAGCTGTTGTTGGACCCCGGCGACGAGGGGGGTAATCTGTTGAGCGCTGATTCGCAGTTGTTCGCTGGTGGTGTTGATGTTGTTGAGGGTGGTGACGAGGGTGCCTCGATTGGTGGCGACGAGTTCATTGACACTACCAATCAGGGTGCGGAGGTCGGCAGCGGTGAGGTTGAGTTCCCCTGCGGTGCCGCCGAGTCCCTCTACGGTGCTCCCAACGCGATCGAGGGTGAGACTGATCCGGTCGGCACTGGCACCAAAGGTCCCGGCAACGGAGCCATATTCTTCAGCGGCGGCCCCAATTTGATTTACCGTTCGTTGGAGGTCCCCGGCGATCGCCCCGTAGCGATTGGAGATGGCGGTAATTTGATTGGTGGCGGTGCGGATATC
>NZ_JAFLQW010000372.1 GCF_017313335.1 Phormidium pseudopriestleyi FRX01
AATCAAAACTCTGGCTACCCTGAGCGATGGGACCACCTATCCCAACCCCAAAGCCTATCGCCATGCTAAGAAAAAATTAGCCAAGCTCCAAAAAGAACTAAGTCGCCGTCAAAAAGGAGGTAAAAACCGAGAAAAAACTCAGCTCAAGTTAGCGATCGCCCACCGACGCATCGCCGATATTAGAGCCGACCATTTACACAAGTTAACAACTTACTTAGCCAAAAACCACGGTGAAGTAAAAATTGAAGACTTAAATGCGTCAGGGATGCTAAAAAATCATAAAAAAAGCGGGTGCTATTGCGGATGGGGGGTTTTATGAGTTCCGTCGCCCGATTGAGTATAAATGCCAGTGGTATGGGAGCAAATTAACGCTGATTGACCCGTGGTATCACAGTTCACAGATTTGTTCCAACTGCGGACACCGACAAAAAATGCCACTGCACAAAAGACAGTATGACTGTCCGAAATGTCACATCTCAATAGATCGTGACTTAAATGCGTCAATTATTTTGGAAAACGCGGATAGTTCAGCCGTGTAAGCCTAGTGATGGAAAGGTCTTATGAAGATCCAAGCTAGGAACTAAACATCATACGATTAAGTTTGAGTAAGTTTTAGAGAGCGGCGGAATATGTTCTGGAAATTCAAGCGATCCCTTATGCTAAATTATGTTGCTGCTACCGCATCGGTGGCGATCGCACTACTACTGACTCAACTGCTATCCCCACTGATTGAACTGACTCCCTCCCTCCTGTTTTTTGCAGCGGTGGCAGTCAGTGCAGGTTATGGCGGAATTGGACCCGGGTTATTTGCAACGGTACTCTGTGCAGCGACGATTGACCATTTTTTTAAAACCTCCACCTTTACCTGGAGTATGGGATGGGGCGATCTGATTTGGGTCGCGGTATTAAGTTCAATAACGGTCCTGATTAGTTCCCTCAAGGAGTCTAAACAGCAAGCCGTACAGGAATTACAAAAAAAACAACTGTTTTTGCAGGTGATGACTGATTCATTGCCTGTGGCAATTTCTTATGTGGATGCTTTGGAACTCTATCGTTTCAACAATCAACGCTACGAAGAGTGGTTTGGACATTCGCGGGATTTCCTGAGTGGGAAGCACCTCAAGGAGATTCTGGGAGAGGCTGCCTATCAAGTGATTCGGCCTTATGTGAAGGTGGCTTTATCCGGAGAGTCGGTTACCTACGAAACCAATATTCCCTATGAAGGGGGAGGGTCCCGTTATATTCGCGCGACTTACGTTCCTGACTGGGGTCAGCGCCAAGAGGTCAAAGGATTTATTGCCTTTATCGAAGATATTACCCAGCAACGTCAGGCTGAAGATCGCCTGCGCGAGTCCCAACAGCGGAGTAAGTTAGCCCTAGATGCGGCTCAAATGGGGACCTGGGAATGGAACCTCAAAACGGGGAAGGTGAAGAGATCGGCTATGGTGGCGCGGATTTTTGGCAGCGAACAGGGCAGCTTTGATGGCACTTACGAAGCCTTTGTGGAAGGGATTTATCCCGAGGACCGGCCCAGTTTCGAGCAGGCGGTTCAACGGGCGATCGCCAATCAGCAAGATTATGAAATCGAATTTCGGGTCCCTAGAGGCAATCTGGGTATCCGTTGGGTGTTATGCAAGGGTCAAGTCGCAGTGGATGAGGATGGTCAGCCTTGGCGAGCCCTCGGGGTCTGCATGAATGTGACGGAAAGTCGGTATGCATCGGTTGCTCTCCAGGTGAGTGAGGAGCGATTTCGACATATCTATGAGTCGAATTTGATTGGTTTGGTGTTTGGCGATCGCAATGGCAATATTAGCGAGGCGAATAATGCGTTTCTCAATATTGTGGGTTACACGCTGGACGATTTGCGATCGCGCCGGGTGATTTGGCAAAATATCAACCCTTTGGATTATAGCGACGATGAGGATATGACCGTCAGTCTGGGGCCCGGTGTCGCGACTCCCACGGAAACGGAATTAATTCGCAAGGATGGTGGTCGCGTCCCGGTTTTGATGGGCCAAGTGCCGTTACAAGACTACACCAATATGGGAATCAGCTTTGTCCTAGACCTAAGCGAACGCAAGCAAGCTCAAGCTGCTTTAAGTGAAAGTGAAGAACGACTCCGACTCGCCTTGGAAGCGGCCCAGATGGGAATGTGGGATTGGGATATCGCCACGGGCAAAATTGCCCAGTCTGAGATTGTCGATCGCCTGTTGGGATTGGAATCAGGTAGCAATGGCTGGACCTATAATAGCTTAATCAAAATTGTTCATCCCGATGATCGTCCGGCGTTCAATGCGGTGGCGATCGCCACGATGGAACGGGGTCAAGATTTTAATGTGGAATTCCGGGTGGTGAAACCCGATGGCACGGTTGCCTGGGTCGCTAGTATTGGCAAACGACTCCCGGATAAAGCCAAAAATGGCGATCGCTTGATCGGGGTCTGCATGGATATCACCGAACGCAAGCAAATTGAAATTGAACTCTACCGTCGTGAACAGGAATTCAAGGCCTTAGCCGAAAATGCCCCGGATATCATCGCCAGGATGGACGCGCGTGGTCGCTATCAGTATGTGAATCAGGCGATCGAACAGGTGACGGGCATTTCCCAAACTGCCTTTATCGGCAAAACCTTGGGTGAGTTGGGATTCCCCGAGGAAATTGATGCCTTGTGGAAAGAAGGGGTGAGGGAGGTCCTCGCTACGGCACAAGAGGGGATTGTCGAAGGCTATTTACCCACCCCGAAAGGAACGCGATACTATCAATCTCGATTGGTTCCAGAACAGGCTCTCGATGGCTCCCTGGACCATGCCATCTGCATCAGTCGCGACATCACGGACCTCAAACAAACCCAAGAAGCGTTACGCGAAACCAATCAAACCCTCAAAGCCCTGATTCAAGCTTGCCCTTTGGCGGTGATGGTTTTGGACGCGACAGGTCAGGTAAAAATGTGGAATAGAAGCGCGGAGCGGATTTTGGGCTGGAGTGAGGCGGAGGCGATCGGGCGTCAATTCCCAGCTATCTCGGCAGAAAAACGTCAGGAGTTGCAAGAAAATATCGGCGCTACTCTGGCGGGAAATCCTTTGATGGGCCTGGAGACTCGTCGTCTGACTAAGGTGGGAACGCAAATTGATGTCGCTATCTGGACGGCCCCTTTGCGAGATGCCAAGGGAAATGTCAGCTATCTGTCGATTTTGGCTGATATCAGCGATCGCAAGCAAGCCGAAGAAGCTCTGCGCGACAGTGAGGAACGTTTCCGCACTTTGGTCAATTCGATGGATGACATTGTTTTCACTTTGGATCATCAGGGTCGGCATACAGCAATTTTTGGACGATGGTTCGATCGCACCGGGATCACCCCGGAACACTTTATCGATAAAACCGCTGGGGATATATTTGGTCCGCAAGCCGCATCTATTCATAACAATGCGAATCAAATGGCTCTGGCTGGGGAGAGCGTAATCTATGAATGGAGTTTCCAGACGGATGCTGGGACCCAATATTGTCAAACTTCTCTGTCTCCTTTGTTTGATCGTCTGGGTGGAGTGACGGGGATTGTCGGTGTGGGACGCGATATCACTGAACGAAGGCAAGCGGAACTACGGCAATATTTCCTGGCGGAAGTGTCTTCGGTTTTGGCTTCGTCTCTGGATTACCCAACCACTCTCACAAGTTTGGCGAATCTGGTAGTGCCGACGATCGCCGATTATTGCGTGATTTATATTGTGGAGGATGCCGGACAAATCTCGGGATTGGCAATGGCTCATACCGATCGCACAAAGGAGGCGTTGTTGCGTCAAATGGAACAGCATTATCCTCTGGACTTAAATCATGAGGATGGAATTGTTCAGGTTGTTTCGTCGGGTAAACCAATCCTGATTCCGGCACTAACTGAAGAAATGCGGGTGGCTGCGGCTCGGGACCCCGAACATCTGCGGCTGATGCGGGAACTTGGCTGTCAGTCTTGCACGATTGTTCCGTTGGTGGCGCGGGGACGGATTTTGGGTGCGATTAGCTTTGCGATCGCTGAGTCCGGGCGTCGTTACCAAGGGGAGGATTTGATGTTGGCGGAGGAGTTGGCGCGGCGTGCAGGGTTTGCCATTGATAATGCTCGGTTGTATCGCGAGTCTCAGGAAGCTAACCAGATGAAGGATGAATTTTTGGCGGTTGTTTCTCATGAGTTGCGAACGCCACTGAATGCGATGTTAGGTTGGGCACAGTTACTCCGCACTCGCAAGTTTGATGAGGTGACAACGGAGCGAGCTTTGGAGACGATTGAGCGCAATGCTAGGGTTCAAACTCAGTTGATTGAGGATTTATTAGATGTTTCCCGGATTCTGCGGGGTCAGGTGGCTTTATCTTTGCAGCCTGTGGATTTGAGTGTGGCGATCGCCTTGGCGATCGAGTCTTTGCGTCCGAGTGCTGAGGCGAAGCAGATCGAGCTTATCCAGAATGTCAAAAAATCGGTGGGGGTGGTTTCTGGGGATATTAATCGGATTCAGCAAGTGGTGTGGAATTTGCTCTCGAATGCGATTAAGTTTACTCCAAGTGAGGGACGGGTTGAGGTGCGCTTGAAGCGATCGCACAATTTGGCTATTCTGGAAGTGGTGGATACGGGTATGGGTATAGCACCGGACTTTTTGCCCTTCGTTTTTGAGCGGTTCCGCCAAGCGGATAGTACCACTACTCGCTCTTACGGAGGTTTGGGTTTGGGGTTGGCGATCGTTCGTCATTTGTTGGAAATGCATGGAGGCAGTATTCGCGCTTACAGTGAGGGAACTGGGAAGGGGGCAACTTTTACGGTGACTTTACCTCTGTTACAAAGCATCCAGGGGAATGAATTGGTCCAGGATGTTTCTGAGCTGATTCTGGACGATTCTGACCCCGTTGATGATGAGTCTCCCTTAACTGGGTTGCGGGTGCTGGTGGTGGAGGATGAAGCGGATACTCTGGAGTTTTTGATTGCTACTCTGGAAATGGCTGGGGCGATGGTTGTGGGGGTATCCTCGGCAACTCAGGCATTAGCGGCGATCGCCGAGCAAAAACCCGATGTTTTGGTCAGCGATATTGGAATGCCAGAATTAGATGGGTATTCTTTGATCCGTCAAGTGAGAAGTCAAGAATCAGATTCTGAGCGTCTGCTTCCGGCATTAGCACTGACGGCTTATGCTCGGGATAGCGATCGCGATCGCGCCCTGAATGCTGGCTTTCACCAGCATATCTCTAAACCGATTCAACCCGATCGCCTGATTACGGTGGTCAAGATTTTGGCAGTTCAGGGATAAAGTCTGTCCCTTATATATAGCCAGGGGGGAGTAGGGTGGCACTGCCCACCGAACAGAAGGACGGGGCATTGCCCACCCTCACCCCCAACCCCTCTCCCAAAGGGGGAGAGGGGTTGGGGGTGAGGGCATTCCACAACGGATTTAGGATCTGCTATAGCTTGGACTTTATCAATTGTGGAATAAGACTTTTCCCCCAACCCCTTTCCGACAAGGAGAGGGGAGCAACTAACCGCAGATTTCTGTTGGCGACCCAGGGTGGAAAATTGTCAAAATCATCAGACAATCGGAACAAAAGGCTCTGAAGAAAATTATACCCTAATTGTAGTGCTGATTTCATGATACTCCTATTTCGTAAAGGCTGGCAAATCTTCGGGGCGATCGCTCTAATCCTAACCGTTACCATCGCCTCGCTTACCTTATATTGGGTTACGGATTCTTGGCCACAACAATCGGGCCTGATTCTATTACCCCAACTGAGCGATCGCGTTGAAGTGCGACGGGATGCTTATTCCATTCCTCATATTTATGCCTCAAATGAGTATGATTTATTTCTAGCACAAGGCTACATTCATGCCCAAGACCGCTTTTGGCAAATGGATTTTTGGCGTCATCTCGGCGCTGGTCGTCTTTCAGAACTGTTCGGTGAATCCCAACTGAAAACCGATCAGTTTTTACGCACCCTAGGATGGGCCCGGATTGCTAGACAAGAAGTGCAAAACTTACCGGCTGAATTCCTAGAACCTTTAACCGCTTATGCTGAAGGCGTGAATGCCTATCTCCAAGAACATCAGGGCACGGGTTTGAGTTTAGAATATGGCGTTTTAAAGGTGATGAATCCCAGTTATCAACCGGAACCTTGGCAACCGGAACATACCCTAACTTGGGCGAAGGTTATGGCCTGGGATTTAGGCACAAATATGGATGAAGAAATCGAACGGGCTATCTTACTCCAAACCTATTCTCCGGAACAGGTAGATGAGCTATTTCCCCCCTATTCTAATCAAACCCCGGTTATTATGCCGGATTGGAAAATTGCCCAAGGAAAACCGGAGTTAATCGGGAATCAGTTGGGGAAAATTACATCGGGAGAATCTGCTGTTTCTATCGAGGCGATCGCCTCGGTGCTTTCCCCAACTTTCAATTCAGTTTCTGAGCAAATCTCCGCCCTAGAAACTCTCACGGGTCCCCGAGGCGGGGAAATTGGTTCAAACAGTTGGGTCGTTTCTGGTGCCAAAACTGCCACGGGAAAACCCCTGTTAGCCAACGACCCTCATTTAGGGGTACAAATGCCTTCGATTTGGTATGAAATGGGTCTGCATTGTACTTCTAAAAGCCCAGATTGTCCCTACGATATCACGGGATTTTCTTTTGCTGGTATGGTGGGAGTCATCATTGGTCACAGCGATCGCATTGCCTGGGGATTTAGCAATGTTGGTGCTGATACAATGGACCTTTATATCGAAAAAATTAATCCCGAAAATCCCAATCAGTATGAAGTAAATGGGAAGTGGGTAGACATGGATCAAGTCACGGAAACTATCCAAATTGCGGGCGGAAAAACAGCAGTAGAAACCGTGCGTTACACCCGACATGGGCCAATTATTTCAGAAACTTATCCGAAGCTCAAAGCTTTGCTGGTCCCGGATATAGCCAGCAGTAACCCAGATATTTATGCGATCGCCTTGCGCTGGACTGGCTTAGAACCAGCCCGTCTATTTCCCTCAATTATCCAACTGAATCAAGCCCAAAATTGGCAGGAGTTCCGCAAGGCTGCCCAGGATTTTGATGTTGCTCCACAAAACCTCATTTATGCTGATATTGACGGGAATATCGGCTATCAAATGCCCGGTAAACTACCTATTAGAACCAACAGTGATGGCCGCTATCCCGTGCCAGGTTGGACCGATGAATACGAGTGGAACGGCTATATTCCCTTTGAGCAACTCCCCTTTACATTAAATCCCACTTCCGGTTATATTGTCACGGCGAATAATCCAGTGGTTGATGAGAGTTATCCCTATGTAATTACCAAAGATTGGGACTATGGATTTCGCGCTCAACGGATTCTGGACCTGTTGAATGCCCAGGAAACGGGGTTTGATTTTGAATCCTTCCGAGAAATACAAGGAGATAATTACAATCTGAATGCTCAAGGGTTAGTCCCAATTTTGCTGAATCTCTCGTTCGAGGATTCCCACCTAGGAAAGATTCGAGATTTATTAAAAAATTGGGATTTTCAAATGGAGGAAAAAAGCTCGGGTGCAGCTCTTTTTGAAGCATTTTGGAGTCAGTTACTAACGGCTACCTTTAATGACAATTTTTTGGTAGATTTCTTGCCAAATGGCGGTCATCGGTGGATAAAAGTAATCGCCGATTTAGTTGAGAATTCCGATAGTTTTTGGTGGGATAATGTTCTAACACCGGAAGTAGAAGACCGCGATTTTATCTTTTATCAAGCCTTTGCCGAAGCAGTGGCAAAACTGGAAAAACAGTTGGGGAAAAATTCTCAGGGTTGGCAATGGGGAGATTTACATCGGGTGACCTTTAGAAATCAAAGTTTAGGTCAGTCGGGAATTGCTCCGATTGAGGCTATTTTTAATCGGGGTGGAGTACCGATATCCGGTGGGAATGCCATTGTGAATGCAACAGCCTGGAATGCTCGAAAATCCTTTGAGACAACCTGGATTCCATCCATGCGGATGATTCTGGATTTGAGCGATTTGAATGCGTCCGTTGCGGTGATTTCGACGGGGCAATCCGGTCATGCTTTCCACCCTCATTATACTGATTTGATGCCCCTGTGGCGCAATCTGGATTATCATCCAATGGTGAGCAGTCGCCCTGGGGTAGAAGCAAATACGAAAGATACCCTAATTTTGCTCCCGAATTAGAGCAGTCGCCACTTAGAAAGACAAGGCGATCGGTGCAAGGGTGAAGGATACTCCCAACTCCCGGGGTCAGTCCCTAGAGTGGGTGGGTTGTGGTCAACTGTTAATTTGAAGGGATATCCATCTCCTCTTTGCCGATCGCTTTGAAATTCAACTCAATCGCTATTAATCAATTAAATTTTTTCGGTTCAAGACCCGGTTTCATCGATTCTCAGATGAGGGGGTGTTACACCTCCTAAAATTAGGGCAAAAATCTGCTAAAATATAAAAGTCATTCCAGCGCTTGTGGCGACTATCTTCTACACAGAAGCGCTATTCTGCCACGGATTGGAAGGGCAAAACCAGACAAAGGAGCAAGGAAAATGAAGCTATGGAGGGGCCGAATTGACCCAAGCCATTTAATGCCATCAGAGAGGATTGACCACTCTATCCCTTCAAAGAGGGGAAACCCCTGGCAACGGAATAGCCCCGACAAACTCCTGAATCTGGATAGAAGGCGAAAATCAGATTTTAAGTTTCATTTTAACTTGAAAAATTTCACGGCATTTTCTCTCAAAAGTGATATATTTCTTCGGCCCATTATAACTGGCGGATCTCTATGATTTTTAGGGCAGGACTCACAAAAGTTGGAAGCATTGTCAAGAAAAAGCGAAAGCTGATGAAACGAGATCTCGCCGATAAATGGGAATTCAATTTCGCCGGTCCAGGTAGAGTGATAGTCTGGACCAGTCCTTGCCTAGTTTGCTTAGGACTGTCCCAAGTCAGGGTTTTACCGGAGGCGATCGCCCTGGCCCCCGTCGGGGAGTTGGAGTGGGTCTTTAGTTTAGCGGTGACAACTTTTGCATTGCTTTATCTGGCGATCGCCCGATCCCGAAAATCCAGCTTAACCGCCACAGCACAACAGGACGCTCTCCCGGAGGAGCTAGGAGTCGGTCAATCCGTCCCCAGGGAAAACTCTCAGGTCCTTCTTGACCCTCTGGATGGGGAAGAACCCAGTTCTATCTTAAATATAGCACAGGGAATAGCCGACCAGTCGTCTGGAAGTTCACTCCCCGGGTCAGAATCGGATCAACTCAACCCATTGTTCCCTCAAATCGCCCAATCCGGAGATCCCGGACTAGAATTCTTGGCACTCCATATCCAGCGAATGCCGATCGCACATACTCTCTTGGATGCCGAAGGTCGCTTTCTAGCTTGGAATGCTGGGGCCGAAAGACTGTTTGGCTATAGTCATCAGGAAATAATCGGCCAGACCCCGGATCCAATTGTCCCCCCCCAGACGCGATCGCAGGTTGCCCAAATTTTGCAACGTCTCACCCAAGGGGACCTAACGGCCCATAGCATTAACGAAAACCTCACAAAGTTCGGCGAAACGATTGTTTGTGAGTGGTACAATACCCCATTGTTTACTGCCCAGGGCGAGTTTACCGGGATTCTCTCAATGGTGCAAGACATCACCGATCGCTGGCAGAGTGAGCTTACCCTGCAATCGGTGAAGACGGAAATGACCACCCTCTTAAATGCTATTAACGAAATGGTCCTGCTGTTTGATGCCCGAGGATGCTATCTGAAAATTCTGCCTACAGATTCTCCCTTGCTACAACGTGCCGCATCCCAACTGGTGGGCAAAACCCTCCATGAAATTTTTGAGTCTGCCTTAGCCGATCGCTTTTTAGACTACATCCAAAGAACAATCCGGGAACAAAAGTCCTTCGATCTGGAGTATGAACTCTCCCTAGGCGATCGCCCGGTGGCATTTTCCGCCAAAGTCTCCCCCCTCAATGGCGATCGGGTCATGTGGGTGGCCCGGGACCTCACCGATCGCCAGCATATCCAAGCTCTCCTCCGGCGCTATGCCTTCACCGATCCCCTGACTGGATTGGCGAACCGCTGTTCATTCGTGAGATCCCTGGGAATCGCTATGCAGAATTCTCACAATAACCTCCGCGCCACGGCATCCACCCGGGAGGTGCGATCGCCCAAAGTCGCAGTCCTGTTACTGGATATCGACCGCTTCCGAATCGTCAAATATAGCCTAGGTCATTGGGTCGCCGATCGCCTGCTGGTTGCCACCGCACAACGCCTCCACTCCTGTTTAAATCCCGGCGCGACCCTAGCTCGAATTGGGGGAGACGAATTCGCCATTTTGCTCACTAATATCACCGGCCTCGCCGATGTTACCGAGGTTGCGGATCTCATCCAATCCGCCATGCGGTTTCCCTTTTCCCTAGATGAACATGAAATTTTTTCCTCCGTGAGTATCGGGATTGCCCTCGATCACGGAGGGTATAAGCGCTCATGGGAACTCCTGCGCGACGCCGATACCGCACTTCATTACGCCAAACAGCAAGGTCAGGGCCAGTATGTCCCCTTTACCCGGGATATGCATGACGGGGCGATCGCTCGATTACAATTGGAAACCGATCTGCAACGGGCAATCGCACATACCGTCCATCCCACCCCCCCGGAAAGCCAGCCCTTTCAAGTGTACTATCAGCCCATCGTTTCCCTCGCTACGGGAAACATTGTGGGATTTGAAGCCCTTGTGCGCTGGCATCACCCGACTCGGGGGTTGATCTCTCCTGGGGAATTTATCCCCGTAGCAGAGGAAACCGGACAAATTGGGGCGATTGATCGCTGGGTGATGACCGAAGCGTGCCGTCAACTGGGGTGGTGGCAACAGCGATATCCGGCTGCCGCGGATTTGACCATTAGCGTGAATGTTTCCGGGGTCAACTTTGGGCAAGTCGGTATCATCGAACGGATCGAGCAGACCCTGCGTTCCAGCGGGATTTGTGGCCGTTACTTAAAGTTGGAAATTACCGAAAGTGTGATATTGAAAAATACCGGGTCCGCCTTAGCAATTCTGGACCGGATTAAAGCTTTGGGAATCAACCTGTCCATTGATGATTTTGGGACAGGTTACTCTTCCTTGGCGCGGTTACACGAATTGCCGATCAATACTCTAAAAATTGACCGCAGTTTTGTGAGTCGGATGCGCGGATTGGATGAAACTTCGGAAATCGTTCAAACAACCATTGGTTTAGCTCACACTCTGGGGTTGGATGCGATCGCCGAAGGGGTCGAAACGGCCCAACAGGTCCAACTCCTGCAAACCCTAAATTGTGACTACGCTCAGGGCTACTTTTTCTCTAAACCAGTAGACAGTGAAGCCGCTTTAAACCTCATTCTCGCCGAACATCAGCTTTCTAAAAACGGATAACGTCTTCCCCTCAACTCCCCGGTAATCCACCTCGGGTTTTGTCCTTTCCCTGAGTTAATGGACTGGTTTTATGCCGGTCCATTTTTTGGAGGGTCATGAGTGAGCGACTCGGGTTTATACAGAAACAGGACTTACGCAATCTTTAACATTAAACCCTAAATGTAGAGGCGCTCAAGCGAATCCCCGGTACATATTTAGGGTGGATTCTTAAAATCTGCGTAAGTCCTGAGAACTTTTCACTGTCTCTTATAATCGGAGGTTGGGTGAAATGCAGTGGAACCCATATAGCTCCCCTCTCCCCCTTTGGGCCGCCTTATGTTGGGGGTGAGGGCATTCCACAACTGATAAAGGAGCTGCTAAATCATTTATTTAAGTACCTTATACGGGTTAGGTAAATTCATCTCTAAATCATACATAAGTGTTGGGTTTCACCATCGCCATACCCAGATTACATCACCAAAAAGTTGACTTTGGGCAATAATTTTGATACCCTAATACAGGTCAGGACCTTCATAACCTTATTTGAGGTACTGTCGTAAACGTTAAAGACCTCAGAGGTCTGATTGACCGCTATGGAAATCAAACGGGTCATTTTAAACAATATTGGGCTATTCAAAAATCAGGAAATTATCGTAGCGCCCACGGAGGAAAACCCCAGCAATATCACCGTCTTGGTGGGTAATAACGGTGCGGGTAAAACCTCGATTTTGGCCGCGTTAGCTACCTCTCTTAGCTGGTTGGCTGCTCGTTTAGGCAGCATCCAAGGCAGTGGCAAACCTATCTCTGAAGATGCCATCCTTAATAGCGCCAATTCTGCCAGCATTGAAATCAAAATTCACGATTCTTATGGCGCATCAGACCCGTCTAATTCAAGGGAAAATAACAATTTTCAATGGACTTTAGCCAAAACTAGAAAAGGACGTACAGCTCAAGATAAGAGTAACCTTAACGACTGCACTCGGTTAGCCAATCGTTATCGTGATTCCCTTAGCCATGATGACCAAACGAGCCTGCCTCTAATTGCCTTTTACCCCGTCGAGCGCGTCGTCCTGGATATCCCCCTAAAAATCAGGACTAAGCACAGCTTTTTGCAATTAGATGGTTACGATAACTGCTTAAGTCAGGGGGTGGACTTTCGCCGCTTTTTTGAATGGTTTCGGGAACGGGAAGATACGGAAAATGAATCAGGAATTTCTGAAGAATTTTTGAATCAAATCAAACCGCTACTTGAAACCAATCAAGAGGCATGGCAACAGTTAAAGCAACTCCATACCTCGGCTAAAGATCGGCAATTAACGGCAGTTCGCACAGCCATTCGCCGATTTATGCCTGATATGGATAACCTGAAAGTCCGTCGTAAACCTCGTCTCTATATGGCGATCGACAAAAACGGTGAAACACTAAATGTCGCCCAACTTTCACAAGGCGAAAAATCTCTGATGGCTCTTGTTGGTGATATTGCTCGCCGTCTAGCTATGCTAAATCCCGCCCTAGAAAATCCTTTAGCAGGTGATGGGATCGTTTTGATTGATGAAGTCGATTTGCATCTACATCCGTCTTGGCAGCGTAGTTTGTGCGATCGCCTCATCGGAACGTTTCCCAATTGTCAGTTTGTGCTGACGACCCATTCACCGCTTGTCATCAGCGACTGTCAAAATATCTTAGTTTACACCTTAAACAATGGTGAATTGCAGCGATTACCTTCGCAGTATGGGCAAGATGCGAATACTGTTTTACTAGATGTCATGGAGACCAGTTTTCGTAATGAAAGCATTGAGACTGACCTGAACAATTTACTAGATGCCATCCAAGACGCCAACCTAACCGAGGCTCAAAAATTACTTGAACAATTAACTGATAAACTACCCGCAAATCATATCGAATTGGTCAAAGCCCAACTCTTACTCCGGAAACAAGCGTTACGTCATGCGAAAGATTAATAAAGGGTCTGAGCCACCTGATTTAACAAAATGGAAAAAACAGCAACCTCATGGACGCTACAACCAGTTAACTCAAGAAATTCGACAAATTATCCGGGAAGATGCTCTAAAAGAACAATTCTATCTTTGTGCTTATTGCTGTCAGAGAATAGAGGATGTTAAGAGTTGCCATAATGAGCATATAGAACCTCAAAACCTGAATCTTCAACGCACCCTTGATTTTTCAAATATTGTCGCCAGTTGTAATACCTCAAATCAATGTGGTATGGCGCATCAATCTCAGCCCCTACCCCTAACTCCCCTGATGGCAGAATGCGAAACAGAACTTGAATTTAAAATTAGTGGTCGGGTAGAAGGGGTGAGCGATCGGGCGCGCACTACAATTCAAGTCTTAAACCTGGGTGACTCTGAAAAAAATAACCGTTCCCTAATAGAGAAACGTAAGCAATTGTGCAATGTCTTATTATGGACAAACGGTATAGATCCTGGTGAAGACTTAGAGGATGAAGAACTGTTAAAGATGTTAATTCGTGACCTATCACAACTTCAAGATGATAAAATGGAACCCTTTACTCCAGTGGTAATTAATATTTTGAACAATTGGCTTAGGTCTTAAAAAGGACAGATTTATTGATACTAAATCCGGTTATCTCAACTCTGTTTTCTCCCCGCGCCCGCTGGCTTCTTCCGTATAGACCCATCCTTGAAAGTGTGGGTTTTATAGACATATCACAATTGGATGGAATATGAGTTCCTTCCTGCTGTAAAACGGACGGGGATTCCCAATTTTCTTCCCCTCGCGGCCAAATTCTGACCCCGAAGTGACCTGATCTGCTCAACTACTCGGTGATGCCACTCGGGTTTTGTCCTTTCCCTGAGTCAGAGAATCGGCTATAATTTGGAAGAACTTAAGAAGCAATCACAAAGGCAATTTTAGGTAGATATTAAACCATGCTAGAACTTCACTGTCACACGACTTATTCCGATGGTACTTTGACCCCGACTGAACTGGTGGAACAGGCTGTGGCCGCAGGGGTCCGGGCCTTGGCGATTACGGACCATGATACTATGTCCGGATGGCCCGAAGCGATCGCCAAGGCGGAATCTGTGGCGATCGAAATCGTTCCGGGACTGGAACTGAGTACCGTGCATAACGGGCGATCGCTGCATATTTTAGGCTTTTATCCCGACCGAGAAAAATTACAAAAACCCTTAAACGAACGACTCCAAGGCCGAATTGACCGCGCACAACAAACCCTTGACAAATTAGCCGCCCTCGGCTATCCAGTGGAATTACCCCCTTCAAAAGGTGGAATGGCCCCCGGACGTCCTCATATCGCCGCAGCTTTACTCAAAGCTGGTTATATTAAAACCTGTCAAGAAGCCTTTGAACGCTGGATTGGAGAAGACAAACCCGCCTATGTTCATTATGACAAATTTTCCATTCAAGATGGGATTAATCTGTTGCGTAGCTGTGGTGCCGTTCCTGTCTGGGCGCATCCCTATTTGTTTCGGGGTGGACCGGTGGAAACTGTCTTAAAAGAAATGGTTGAAGCGGGTTTAATGGGAGTTGAAGTTTATCATCCTCATCATACCCCCAATCAAGTCCATAAATTAGAACAATTTTGTGCAGAATATGGCCTATTGATGACCGGCGGCAGTGACTATCATGGACCCAGTATCGACGCGAAACAATCGAGTCAACTCAATCAATTTCATTTGCCTTTAGAGTTGCTTGAACCTATCAAAATAGCCGCTCAACAGTTGCGCTAATTTAGGTTAAATTTTTATGAAAATTACGGCCTTAACCCATCTTACATCAGAATCTGTTTCTCATAATCCAGCCATTCAAAAAAAAGTGATGCTCAAGGCTGGAGAACTGCCCCACCTCACTAATTTTTCCCAGGCTAAATTTGCCCCGGGTCAAGTGGCTGCCGCCCATGCTCATGGTGATATGTGTGAGGTGTTCTTTGTCTCCCAAGGGTCCGGATTAATTCGCGTGAATGGCACAGACTACCCGATAGAATCGGGAACTTGCATTGCTATAGAACCGGGAGAAGTTCATGAGGTGGTAAATAATAGTTCTCAGGATTTAATTTTGACTTACTTTGGCTTAAAAGTTGCATCCATTTAAAATGATTTGGCGGGATTTATAGCCAGTCTTGCCGGAATTGCCCCTGTCTAAAAAGGAGTGGGAGCATCTTGCTCCCTGCGACTCATCGGGAGCAAGCTCCTCCGGCAAGGGAGCAAAATACTCCTCACCAAAAGGAGTGGGAGCATTTTTTTCCCTAGGGCTTATTTATATTCAGGGCAAATTAATCTGAATAGGGTACTATTTTTTAAGGGGGAGATGAAAAAGGCGGGTTACCGGGTAACTCGTCGTTCATTGCTCCCGTCAATTCTAGAAAATTTACTTTTTTATGTCAAACGATTTGGTTCTGAAAATTCTGTGGGTTGAGAATACCCTGAACAAAAATCAACCGATTCAAACGCTTTATAAAGCAACGCCGACCCTCCCAAGCGAGTTAATCTGCATCGACTCTGTAGAGGCGGCGATCGCGCAATTAAAACAGCAGCGGTTTGATGCGATCGTCCTGGAGTTGTCCGGGGACGAGACAGGGGAACTCGATCTCCTGCATCGCCTGTATGAAACTACATTACCCGGAGAATCCCCAGGGTCGAGAACCCACCTTGTACCGGGAATTGTGGTAGTGATTCCCGTTCAAGATGAGGAATTCGCATTAAAGGCGATCGCTGCCGGAGCACTAGGCTGTTTGTTTACCCCGGAACTCACCGAGCCCCTGCTGATTCGCACAATCCGACAGGGGATTCAGCATCGGGAGCAGATCATCCGCGATCGCCAGCTTGAACCGCACAAACAACGCCTTGTGCAGCGACAAAACGACGCTCTATTAGCCCTGACAACCTCTCACCGAGGCAAAGAGGGGGATTTTACAAAAATCTGCCAGGAGATTACTGAAGTCGCGGCACAAACCCTAGAAGTAGAACGAGTGAGTATTTGGTGGTATAATAGCGATCGCTCGGCCATGAGATGTGTGGATTTGTTCGAGAGTCCCGAGCAACGCCATTCCCAGGGACTCGAACTGTTTGCCCATGAGTATCCCAATTATTTCCAGGCCCTTGCCAGCAATCGGGCGATCGCAGCTGATGACGCTCACACCCATCCCGCAACCCGAGAATTTTCCGCCAGTTATCTCACCCCCCTGGGAATTACCTCCATACTGGATGCACCTATTCGCTTGGGGGGTCAAGTGGTGGGGGTCCTCTGTTGCGAACAAATGGAAATCCGGCGAAATTGGTTGCTAGAGGATCAACAACTGATCTCCTCCCTCGCTGACTTTGTAGCATTAGGAATGGAAGAGTGCGAACGATTCCGGACCGAGGAAAAATTACGACATTATCAGGAACATTTAGAAGAATTAGTTGCCGATCACACTGCGAAATTACAAAGCACTAATCAGCGATTACAAGAAGAAATTGAACAACGGCAGCAAACTGAATTAGCCCTTCGGACCAGCGAATCTAAATATCGCTCCGTGGTCGATAATATTAAAGAAGTCATTTTTCAAACCGATGAAAAAGGCTGTTGGACCTTTCTGAATCCAGCTTGGACCGACATGACTGGATTTACCGTAGAAGAAAGCCTCGGAAAATCCTTTTTAGACTTTATTGTAGAGGAATCTCAGTCCCGGGGTGGCCAAGGATTTACATTACTCACCGATGACCAGATTCACTATAATTGCTTTGAAATTAAACTTCGGACCCACGATGGCAACCAGCGACAGGTTAATGTTTGTGGCAGTCATTACTTGGACGAAGCGGGAACAGTTTTAGGCATCTATGGTACCCTGGATGATATCACCGAACGCAAGCAAGTGGAGCAAGCCTTACGGGAAAGTGAAGAACGGTTTCGAGCCATTGCTCAAGGCACGTCAGTTCCCTTACTGATTAGCCAAATTTCTGATGGCACGATTGTCTATGCCAATGAACTCCTTGGGGAACTGTTGGGGATTTCACTCTCACAGTTAATCGGCCAAAGAACTCCCGACTTTTATTTTAATCCCAGTGATCGCCCAGTGATGCTGGCTCAATTAAAAAAAGATGGATTTATTTCCGGGTATGAATTGCATATCAAAAATGCCAACGGTACTCCATTTTGGGTTTTGACTTCCATTCATTTTATTACCTTGAATGGCGAATCTGCCATGTTGACGATGTTATCCGATATTACCTATCGTAAACAAGCAGAAGAAGCGATTCGGGCTAGTGAACGTAAATATCGCGATTTAGTAGAAACCTCACACGATTTAATTTGGTCCGTGGATATGGAAGGCTGTTGGACCTTTCTGAATCCGGCGACTCGTCATATTTTTGGCTATGAACCCGAGGAAATGTTAGGGCGTCCGTTTACAGAATTTAAGTCCCCGCTTGCCGCAAAAACCGATTGGTCAAAATTTCAAGAACTGTTAGCCGGGAAGTCGTATTATCAGTATGAAACAGAACATATTCGTAAAGATGGCAGTGCCGTTTATCTGAGCTTTAATGCCGTACCTTTGCATGATGAACAGGGAAATTTATTAGGAACAACGGGGACGGCGACGAATATAACCGAACGGAAGCGGACAGAAGACAAATTGCGAGAGCAATCGCAACAAGCGACCCTCGGGGCTTCCGTCGTTGTGGCGCTGACTCAGGCGAGAAGTTTACATCAAACTGTCCAACGGTGCGCCGTGGAGATAGTCCGCCATCTGGATGCCGCCTATGTTGCTATCTGGACTGTGGATTCCGGTCAAAATTGGCAATTGCAAGCCAGCGCCGGACCTTGTATGCCTCACTTGGCCGATCGCACCTCTGTGGGTCAATTTAACCCCCAACAGATTGCCCAATTACGCCAAGTCTACTGGAGCAATGACGCGCTCACTCACCCCGTTGTTGGCGACTGGTTGCAGCAATCTGGACTCGTGGCTTTTGCCGGCTATCCATTGATTGTGGATGATCTCGTCGTGGGGGTCATGGAAATTTTTGCGGATCACCCCTTGAACAAAACAACCCTGGATTATCTCAGTACGATCGCCGATCGCATTGCCATCGGCATCGAGCGCAAGCAAGCGGATTTAGAGCAACGCATGGCAACGGAACGCCTGCAATATTTGCTCCGGTCCAGTCCAGCGGTGATTTACAGCCGCAAAGCCACCGGGGACCATGCCGTTACTTTTATTAGTTCCAATGTCAGCACCTTGTTAGGGTATGACCCGGGGGAATTTATAGACAACCCCAGTTTTTGGGGCGATCGAGTCCATCCCGAGGAAGCCAGTCGTCTCCAAGTCGCTTGGACTCACTTGTTGGAGTCGGGGACAAACCAGGCAGAATACCGCTTTCAACATCAAAATGGGGAATGGCGATGGATGCGAGACGAACAGAAATTAGTCCGGGATGACGCCGGAAACCCCTTGGAAATCGTCGGCTATTGGGCCGATATCAGCGATCGCAAATTCGCCGAATCCGCCTTACTCGAAACCAGTGCGCGTCTGGATAACATTCTCAGTTCTATTGATGATACCTTGTGGTCGATGTCTCTGCCTAATGGAAC
>NZ_JAFLQW010000566.1 GCF_017313335.1 Phormidium pseudopriestleyi FRX01
ACCTTCTAAATAGGAGGAAGCTAATCCGTGGGTGTACCAAGAGGTGACGAAGGTGGTGCCGGTCAGCCAGCCCCCCACTGCGAGATAGGCGCAGGGGAAGAGTAATAGGCCAGACCAACCGATAAAGACGAAGCGATCGCGTTTTAGCCAGTCATCGAGGACGTCAAACCATCCTCGCTCTGTCTGTGCGCGTCCGACTGCAATCGTCATAACGCAAAATCTCCAAAATAAAATGACTACGCTTAACTCTTTCTGAGCGTTTTCGCCCGGGGTTTCTGCCTGCTATAGCAGAAAATGGGCGATCGCGGTTCAAGAGTTTACGTTTCTTTACTATGTTTCTCATTATAGGGGGAAAACTGAAAATTTTTAAACCCCCTAATCTAAAAATTTTCTGAAGAGTGACTCAAGGGGAGTGGAGATGGGGGTGGGACTCACGGAGCGGATTGGTTTCCAGAACCCGGGATACCAACAGCAAACAGGATTGATCGGGTTGAGCCTTGCGGAGGGCCACAGGGAGCAGAAACCCGACAGGGATAGGAGTGCGATCGCCGCTTTTTTGAGGTCGTTCATTTCCAGACATCCCCGGAATGCTGAGATTTTGGGATACTAGAAAAGTGCGGTCCAATGAACTTTGCCACAAATCATGTTTACGATTGACTTAACCCTGAAAAACACTCCTTTACCTCTATCGGTGCAACGGAAGACTATCGAAGATGCCCAGGCCCTCTACCAGGAGGTAGTCGGAGCGATGCGCTCAGGGAGTTCTGAGATTTTGGAACTCACCTGCGAGAAGATGCCTGAGAAAAAAATCGCCGTCTTTATTAATCAGCTCACAGCGGTGCAAATCTCTGAAAAGTCTGGTGCGGCGGGGGCAGGCAAAGCGCCTGGATTTGCGGCGTTGGTGGAATCCCTGAGTCAATGAACCCGCAGTCTGCTAGTGACGATCGCCCGAATGCGATCGTTGTGCAGGACCTCTGCTTTAACTGGCCCTCGGGAGCAGAGGTGTTAAAATCATGCTCCTTGGCAGTTCCCCAGGGTGAATTTTGGATGCTCTTGGGGACCAATGGCAGTGGAAAATCTACGTTACTCCGGTTACTGGCTGGTTTGCTTGCCCCTAAAGACGGTCAAATTGCCATTTCTCGTCCCGTGGGGTTTGTGTTCCAAAACCCAGATCATCAGTTAGTGATGCCGACTGTAGGTGCCGATGTCGCTTTTGGGTTGGTGGAGGAAAATCTTACCCTGGCTCAAACTAGACATCGGGTGGAAGAAGCCCTAACAGCAGTTAATTTACTCGCCCTGCAACGACGTCCAATCTATGCTCTGAGTGGAGGTCAAAAGCAGCGGGTTGCCATTGCTGGGGCGATCGCCCGCCATTGCGAGGTTCTGTTATTAGATGAGCCAACCGCTTTACTGGACCCAGACAGTCAGTTAGACCTGGTGGCTCAAGTCCAGCGGTTGGTGAAAAGCCGAGGTTTAACAGCGCTCTGGGTCACCCATCGTTTTGAGGAATTAGCCTATTGCGATGGGGCGTTCCTGCTGGAGCAGGGGCGGATGGTCGATTCGGGAAATCCGCAGCCCCTGATCCAACGATTGATGGAATCTGAGGATTTAGAGTGATATCCAGGGCCGCGACTGCTATTTCCCGTAGTCGCGGCCCTTTCCCCTTGAAAAGATATCGTTATGCTTGGCGCGAGTTTAGTTTAAAATTTTAAACTAAACTTAAATTTTTATTAGAACAAAAAATGATATAATGCAAAGCGCCTAGTCTGATTCTGAGTAAATTATAAACAAATGTAAAGAAAAGCCATGCCACGCTCCTCAGCGCGACCTTTATTGCTCGTGGATGGATACAACATCATAGGACTATGGTCAAAGCTCAAAACCAAGCGAGACTTTGACGGGTTAGAAGCATCCCGCCGAGAACTAATCGAGTCGCTGATCAACTACAGCGCCTTTGAAGGATTAGATACTCTGGTGGTTTTTGATGCTCATTCTCGCCATGAGCCCATCTGCACCGAAGTCATCTCGAAAAGTTTATCCGTCTGCTACACCGATTTTGGGCAAACCGCAGACACCTATATTGAAAAAACCTGTGCCACCTTTCGGCGAAACTTGGGAAGCCTGCATCGTCGGTTAATTGTGGCGACCTCAGACCGTGCTCAGCAGCAAACGGTTTTAGGATATGGGGCGGAATGGATGTCAGCGCTTCAGTTCGTCCAAGCGATAGAAGCGACGGAACGCCGTTGCCGGAGTAAACAGAAAACCCGCAACCAGCCCTCTAGTCGGTTTCTGGTCTCGGGACTGGATGCGGAAGCGCAGCAGCGACTCGCGCAGTTGCGAAGGGGTCTGTAGGGGGGCTAACACCCTTGATTTCTGGGACTTGTGAGGCGAT
The DNA here is from genome assembly GCF_017313335.1 of Phormidium pseudopriestleyi FRX01. Classification (GTDB taxonomy): domain Bacteria; phylum Cyanobacteriota; class Cyanobacteriia; order Cyanobacteriales; family Laspinemataceae; genus Laspinema; species Laspinema pseudopriestleyi. Next base: position 2,393 of record NZ_JAFLQW010000566.1, read on the forward strand.
CGCCACCCCTACCGAATCAGACCCGATCCCAACTTTCAAAAAAAAATTAAAAATTTTTTGAAAAAGGGGTTGCCAAAACCAGAAAGGTATGTGTATTATTAATAACGGTGAGCCAAGCAAACCGAAACGTTCCTCGGTAGCTCAGTGGTAGAGCGGTCGGCTGTTAACCGATTGGTCGTAGGTTCGAATCCTACCCGGGGAGTTGATTAATTTTAGACTTTGGAGTGAAGAGATTAGATTGGGATTCAGTCTAATCTCTTCATATTCAACGTTTAAAAATAAACAAGATTATGTTGAAAAGCACGGATTTAGAAGGGCACAGACCGACCGAATTTTCGGCTTATTGGTCCCTAGACCCGCAGATTACTTTTTTAAATCACGGTTCTTTTGGGGCCTGTCCTTTTCCGGTATTAGAAGTCCAGGAACAGGTGCGGCAGCAGCTAGAACGGGAACCTGTGCAGTTTTTCGTGCGCGAATTTGAGCCGCTTCTGGATCAAGCGCGGGAACAGTTAGCCCAATTCGTTGGGGTGGATGGGCGGGACTTGGTGTTTGTGCCGAATGCCACCACGGGGGTGAATTCTGTGCTGCGATCGCTCCAGTTTAACCCCGGAGACGAGTTACTGACCACGGACCACGAGTACAACGCCAGTCGCAACGCCTTAGAATTTGTCGCCGATCGCGCCGATGCCCGGATTGTCGTCGCCCCGGTTCCCTTCCCCATCGCCTCAAAACAGGAGATTGTAGACGCGGTGATGGCAAGGGTAAGCGAAAAAACTAAACTCGTTCTGTTAGACCATATTAGTAGTCAAACCGGATTAATTTTTCCCATTGAGGAAATCATTCAGCAGCTTTCCCAATTTGGGATTGAGACTCTGATTGATGGCGCACATGCACCCGGGATGCTACCCCTGAATTTATCAGAAATTGGGGCGACTTACTATAGCGGCAACTGTCATAAATGGTTATCTGCACCGAAAGGGGCGGCATTTTTGTACGTTCGAGGCAGCCACCAACAGAAAATTCGACCCCTCACCATCAGTCATGGGGCCAATTCCCCCCGGACGGATAAATCTCGCTTCCAACTAGAATTTGATTGGACCGGAACCGGGGACCCTTCGGCTTATTTATCCGTCCCTGCGGCGATTCAGTTTATGGGGTCCCTGCTTCCTGGGGGGTGGCCTGAATTAATGTCAAGA
>NZ_JAFLQW010000613.1 GCF_017313335.1 Phormidium pseudopriestleyi FRX01
CCTACATCCCAAAGTGCCTATATATTCTGGAGTAACGTAGTAATCCTGGCTTAACGAATTACTCAGGCTCATGACACGCTCCTTAATTTCTTAAGAAGCCCGCACTGTAACGGTATTCCGTTCAGTGCGTGTTGTGGTCACATATATTCTTTTTCTTCTTCAGAAACAAGGGTCTGCTGTTTAACCTCAGTTCTGAGTTCCTGTAGCTTGTGATCGCTCGATGGAGGCAGGGGCAAGGGTCCAGTCATAGGGGCGCTAACAATGCCACCGGAGACGATGACTTTAAAGGCATCTTCCACGGACATGGAGAGGTTGATCACTTCTTCTTCAGAAACGACAGCATACCACCCACTGGTCGGGTTAGGCGTGGTGGGAATAAAAACACTGACCATTCCCCCGGATAATTGGGATTGAATTTCTGCTGCGACACCTCCGGTGACGAAGGCGATCGCCCAGATTCCTTTGCGCGGATACTCGACTAAAATCACCCGTCGAAATTTCCCATTGGAATCTTTCAGGACGGTTTCTAAAATTTGCTTGAGGGTTTTATAAACCGCACCCGCCAGGGGAATCGCTTGTAGCACTCGTTCCCCCAAGTCAAGCAACCATCGTCCGGCGATGTTGCGTGCCATCAATCCAATCAGCAGAATACTCAGGAGGGGAACCGCCAACCCGACTCCTAAGTTAATCAGGATGACTAAAATTGGGTGGAGGTTATCAAAGGGATTAAGCTGCTTGGGAATACTGGTCAGGAAATCGATCACCCATCGAGCAACAGTAATCGTCAGCCAAATGGTGGTTGCCAGGGGAATGATCACCAGCAGTCCAGCAATTAGGTCATTTTTTAAGTCTTGTTTAAGGCGTTGGATCACAGCTCACCCACTCTCCTTTTGTTCGGAAACATTACGCGATCGCCACTTTTAACTGCTTGATTATCAACAAACGGTATCATCTTCGGTCTCAAAAAAACCGTCAGAGTCCAGCCTTGAATCCCTTCCTTTCCGTAAAATCCTCGGGCGGAGTCAGCAACGGTGAGGGATGAGACAGAAAATGAATCGCCACAAAACCATGATTTTTTCGGGGAGAACTCTTGCGGGCTTTTTAGCCCCTGAGTCGGCTTGAGGGAGCCAAGGCTGAATCGGTCCCGGTTTCTTGGCAGAAACGGAAAAAACATGGAGTATCTTCTGATACTATACCCTGCGCCCTGAGCAAAGAAAGTGTCAAGTTCAACTCAGGCGCTTCTCTAGTAAATTGTAAAGAATTATTTTAATACTTTTAGTCCGCGCAGGGGTCTACTGAGCAAAGCCTGTCCTGAGCCCTGAGCCCCGCCGAAGGGTCGAAGGGGGTCGAAGGGCCGAAGCCTGTCCTGAGCCCTGAGCCAGTCGAAGGGTCGAAGGGGGTCGAAGTACGGGCTTTGTCCGCAAGTGCCCCACCCTTGAGGACTGAAGTTGGTTAACGGGAGACCTAACCCCCCAACCCCCTTCCCTACGAGGTCAGGGGGAGCCGGAAAGCCCCTCCCAGAGAAGACATTTATTCCTTATACCTCCCTCTCCTCTGAGGAGAGGGCCGGGGTGAGGTCGGGGAGGGGTTTGGGGAGAGGTCTCTTTCTTGAAGAGCCAACAGAGTCCTTGAGGGTGCGGGTTTTTATAGACCTTTAACAACCGAATTCCGGATCAGATCAACAAACCGGCAGAGATTCAAATCTCTGCCGGTTGTCGTAAGGGCCCCGACACCCTAAGAATTATGAGGGGTTGGATGTGGTGGCATTGCTGGTGGGTTGGGGGTCTAACTCAGGGGTGGGCATATTTTGGAGTTCCCACACTTTGAGCAAGATTAGATATTCATAAAATGCCTGTAAGGTACACCAAGCAAATCCGGCGCGTCCATCAAGGATGCCCCCAAGCATCAAGTACATATAAATAAAGCGCAACAGGGGACGAAAGGGTAAGCGCAAGGAGAGATCTTTGAGTGCTCTGCGTTTTTCGACTTCCGATCGCCCAAAGAAGAGATTATTCCAGGAGACTTCTCCTTTTTGCAGTTGGCGCAGGGTTTCTTGAGCTTCATCACTAGAGTAGCGGTTATGTTTGTCCAACCAGCGACTCAATCCTTTGCTACTGGTGTAGTGGGGATAGGTTTCTTTCAGAAATCCGGTGGGACCATCACAGACTTCCCGTTCCGTATGTCCGTAATCCGTGAACCATACCTTGTCCTTGCGGAATAAGCGCAGTTGATAGCGGGGGTACTGGGTGCTGTACCGAATCCATTGGTTCATAAACATGACGCGCTCGGCGATATAGTAGCCTCGGAGCTCGTCGGGGTTGGCGATCGCATCGAGACATTCCTGAAATAATTCAGGAGTCATACGCTCATCGGCTTCCAGGATGTACACCCATTCATGTTGGGTGGGAATCTCTTGCAGCATCCAAGTCCGTTGTTTGCCGTGACTTTCAAAGGGATGCTGGACCACCTGTACCGGATACTGACGAGCAATCTCCACAGTGCGATCGCTTGACATCGAGTCCACCACGATAATCTCATCACTCAGCATGGCGGACTCGATGCAAGCAGCAATATCAATTTGTTCGTTATGGGTCAGGATATAAATCGAGAACATGGGGGCAATTGCCAATTATCGGCTGAATTGTGAATAGTTATTGCGATCGGCGATCAAAACTTGTCTGCGACCCCGGTATCGGCCACTTCGTTGAACCACACACCCTAAATGGCAGAAGGGTTGCACCGGGTGAGCGCCCTGACGCACCCATTTCGCCCTAATCGTAACTCAACCGAGAGGATTGTCACGAGGGCAACCTCGCCAAATTAAAAGACTTAGACTTGAATAGAATTGAGAGCAAGCTGACTTCCCAACTTGACTGGGTATCCCTGAGTGATGCCTGAATGCGATCGCGAATTTCTGCTGCTAACGACCCATCGATTTACGCCGTCCTCCCCCGGCACTCCCCATACTTTTTAAACCAGTCCAGCCAATAATGCTGTAAGCCACGGATAACAACAAACTGCTAATCCCAGTTTGCACGGCTAACTTAGTAAGTCGAGTTTTGGTCTGACTTTCCAGTTCTTGCTGACGAGAGCGAATCTGAGTGAGTTGTTGAGTCCGAAGATTATCCGAACTGAATTGTTGGTTGAGGAACTGATCCAAGGCTTGGGGATTCTGCTGAAATTGTTCCAGTAAGTCCTTCTCTTGTTGCGGCACGTCAGGACTTTGTAGCGCTTCGTTCAGTTGGTCTGGATTCGATATCAATTGCCGAATTTGTTCTCCGATCGCGGTCCGGCGTTGTGTAATTTCGTTCTCCACATTCTCGTTAGCCAGTTGGCTTAAGACTTGACCTTCGGTCTGGCTGGCCTGTTCTCGGATCTGCTGCAAAGCATCAGCACGTTGCAGCCGCACGTTATTCAAATGCAGTGGAAATACTACTAAAAATACCACCCCAAGAATTGTTGACAACACAAATGCCCAAAATCTCAAATCTTGGAACGGGTTGCGGTTAGCGACACCACCACCTTCAGAACGATCCATCCAAAACCCGGTTACCAAAAAAGCTATCCCTACTAAGGGAATAATTCCTCGTTCTACAATTTGAGCGGCATAAGCAATTTGCCATTCTCGTGATCCGGGCTGAAAGGGAATGGCTAAAAGCACATAATCCACCAGTGATGATATAATTAAAATCACCCCGATTACTTTGAGGGACATTGAAGCTACAGACTCTTGATTCATGATTCTCCTATAATTTTACCGCTATATTCCCCCACATAGGGGAAGTTTCTCTCTTCTATTTCCACTCGTTTTCTGATGTGTTTTTACCCCAATAAGGTTGACTGAATTTCGGGGTTTTGGACAAAGAAATTTTGGTTTTGGAATCCCCTAAAACGAGTGGAATGCTTAAGAATATTCAGTCTTAACCCTGAAACTCTTTGTTTTAATCGACTCGTCCTGATTGCCATAAAATACTATTAATAGGCCAGGTTTTGCGATTCATCAAATGAGTTTCATTGGAGGCCACACCGTTAAAGGGTGATTGATTGAATCCTCCGATTTCAGTTTAAACTTAAATCCCAGTAATTTTAACCTCAACTGGTTAAACTTTACCCAAAATTTATTGTTGTTTTTGGCAGGGGGTAAAAGCCACCTCAAGAGATCGAGGTTCGGTGGAACGATGCCGGGACAGGAGGATGGATTGGGGGCGTTGACCCAGGACAGACCACCGGATCAACCTGATATTTCCCTATTTTACTGCGGTGGTGCGATACCAATGCGCTAAACGGGTCGGTGAAATCCCCAAATAGTATCCCAGAATCATCAGTTGATTGATCCCAGTCGTTTGGAGAATGCCCAATTTCTGCCATCGTCTGGCACTGGTGAAGGCGGGGGTTGGGGCGATCGCCAGGGGTCCGCGCCGTTTCAAGCGTTCCACAAACTCAAAATCCTCCATGATCCCCATCTCGGCAAATCCTCCCAGTTCCCAAAAGGTGGCGGCACGAACAAAAATTCCCTGGTCCCCATAAGGCATCTGCCCTAGGCGCGATCGCCACTTCACCCCCCATTCAATCACCCGCAGCAAGGGTTCTGTTCCCTCAATCTTCAATTCAAAGGCTCCACCCACCACCTCCGGTTCCTCTAGGATGCGCCGGATCTCTGTCTCAAACCCTGACCCCAACCGAGTATCTCCATGTAAAAATAGCAGGATTTCCCCGGTTGCCTGAGCAGCGCCCAGATTCATTTGTCTCGCTCTCCCCGGTTCGCTACGGACTACAGTAACCCCTAATGATGTCGCAATTTCCCGGGTGCGATCGCCCGATCCGCCATCCACGACGATAATTTCTACATC
>NZ_JAFLQW010000615.1 GCF_017313335.1 Phormidium pseudopriestleyi FRX01
AGTCTTCTGCATCACTGTCTAAAATGCTATAGCGGTAGAGAGCTTGTAAGCGTTCTTCTTCATTATCGGGCAACCCTGCCGGTTGCATGGAACGCGGACCAAAAAAATACTGAAACTTCCGGATAAAAAATTTTACCGGCAGGAAGGCGACGCTCCACTTCATGATTTTTTTGAGAATGTTGAACCCAGCTTTTTTCTCTCTATTCGCAGATTTTTATGACGCCGACGGGGGGTTGACATTTTTGCTATTTTTCGCGCTTGACGCAGTAACCGCTTGGCTATTTTAACAGTCGGTACTTTTTAGATCTTACTCGATCCCGGGGACAGTTGAGCGGTGTGAAAGGTATATTTAACGCTTCAGCAATCGTTTCGCTTCCCGAATGCCGGAGAGGTAAGCGCCATGTACAGTGGCGGGATAGTCCCTAGAAGTTGCTTCTCCGGCAAAGAAAAGGCGATCGCCAATGGGTTCAGCTAAGATATCGCGATCGCCACTGTCTCCCCCGACGGCAATATGAGAATAGGACCCAAAGGCAAATGGATCCTGACTCCATCGCGTCACAATCATGCTCTCGGGTTCGGGAATGCGATCGGCATAACTCCGTCGCAACACCCGCAGCACTCCTTCGCGAATTTCCCCCTCAGAAAGTTGTTCGATCTGCCGAGCAAAACTCCCCCCTATAAATGCTATTAATGCCGATTGCTGACTATACAATGACCCATTTAAAAATTCCGAAAAATCTGGAGCATTCTCATGAAGATACCCCAATACATGATAGTCTTGAGGCCAAAATTGTTCGGGGAATTTTAAGACAACTTTATTTAAAACTCCCATACTCAAGCGATTGATAGCCCCTTGTTTATTTCTCGGTAATTCTGGGAAAAATTGGATAGATCCAGATTTTAAAACACCGAGGGGTAACGTCACAATTGCTGCATCTGCCGTCCAAGTTTCACCTTCAGTCGTGACAGAGACGCCGGAATCGGTGTAACGGATTTCAGTCACTGTTTGTTGCAACTGAATCTCCAGATCATTGGCTAATCCCGTGATAATTTGGTCATATCCTTGGGGAAAGAGATAATCCCCCCCGTCCAAGTCTTCTGCCTCATCGGCATACCAACTAGAGAGACTCTCTAAATCGGCCCCGAATTCCGTCACAAATTCAGAATTGAGCCCCCATTCAATCAGTTGAGCTTGTTGAGGAGTCAGGGTTTGAGTGGCTAAAACTTGTTGTAATGCTTCAGCAATGGAAAGGTCCTGTTCCGAATTTTCAGCGATAGATGCAGCGCGATCGCGAATTTGTTCGTAGAGGGCGTAACTGGTCTCAAAATCGCGATCGCTAATTGGGTTTCCCTGACTGTTGTATAGTATAATATTATCAAAATCCGTCGGCACAATCGGAATTTGCCACTCTCGCGCTAGAGTAGCAATCGGGTTGCCCGTAATCCCATGAATCCAGGATGCACCCAAATCCACGGGAAAACCCAGAGTGCGACTGGTGTGGATTCGGCCCCCGATGCGATCGCGCCCTTCCAACACCGTCACTTGAAACCCCTTACTCTGAAGTTCTCGCGCTGCTGCTAAACCAGCAATTCCAGCACCAATAACTAACACCTTTTGCGGTGAGGATTGTGCTTGATTGTCAGAACAAGCTAAACTCAAACCCAATGTACTAGCAAACAAACTCAACTGAAGGAACCGACGGCGGTTAAACAGCCATTTGTACAGAGGGATAGGGGACATATTAATCAGAGGTAAATGGGGAATGGATTGGTGATTTTATTATAGATTCAGTTGAAATTTATAACAACAGGTATGGGAAGACATTTTAAAAAAATTGAAACCAAGGCGGGAATTGACCGGCGAGAAACTGGGTATTATTCCACTCCAGATTTTGTCGCTGAGTTCATCGCCAAGGCGCTGATAGAACTCAACCCCCAGGGCCGCACTGCGCTAGATCCTTGTGTCGGTCGAGGTGAAATGGTAATTCCATTGTTAAACCAGGGACTTTCCGTGGATGGAATGGATATTTTACCTTTTGATTTACCCACCTCCATTAATTTTACTCAAACCGATTTTTTGCAATACTATCAGCAAAAAAAACTATTGAGTATTTTAAATAACCCGATAGATTTACATTATGACTTCTATCTGGCTAATCCTCCCTACAACTGCCATGAAGTGGCCTATATTCGAGAGAATAAAACCCGCTTATCTCGTCTATTTTGGGACATTGGGGTGCATAATATGTATGCCCTATTTATGGCCGCTTTAATCGATTGTGCAAAATCTGGTGCTTTAATCGGATTTATTACCCTCGATTCATTCTTAACCGCTAAAGCACATCAGAACTTACGCCATAAAATTTTACAAAACTGTGCAGTTCATTACTTACTGCTTTGTTCTAATGATTTATTTTTAGACCAAGGTGCAGATGTCCGGACTTGTCTCATGATTTTGCAAAAAGGCACTCATTATCAAGGGGTAGTAAAGGTGGCGAATCGTCCCCTGACTCAACCCGATTTTCAGCGGATGTTAATCCAGAAAAAATGGACAGAATTACCCCGGGAAAAAATCACTCTACCTGGGGAAGCGGATCACTCGGAATTTATCATTGATATTCCCGATGAGATCCGAAACCTGTTCCAGTCTCCCCGACTGGGGAATCGTTTTCGTTGCGTTACGGGGATTTCTACAGGCAGCGATCGCACCTATTTATCCAAACATCCCCGTCCTGGATTTACCATTCCCTTTTATAAAAATCCGGGGTCCTGTCGCTTTTTTACGAAACCGAATGCTTACTTAGTCGATAACTTTTTATCTGTAGCGGAAACCATTCCAAATTTCACCATTCGGAATAAATCTCTATTATATCAGCCCGGGATTACTTGTTCCTCAATGGGAGTCACCTTCTCCGCTTGCTATCTTCCCGCCAATTCCACTTATGGGGTCAATGCTAATATTATTACCTCGGACTCGGATACCTGGTGGCTGTTAGCTTATTTGAACAGTCATCTCGTAACCTTTATCGTGCGAAGTCTTTTAAATCGGTCTAATATGATTACCTCGGGCTACATTTCGCGGATCCCGATTCCTAAACTTAGCCCAATTGCTCTAACTCAAATGAGTGCGATCGCCCGTGAAGCATATCTCAACCAAGTCTCGCCAAAAGCAGCCAGCCAATATGTAGAACAAATTAATCAAATTATCTGGAAAGAACTCGATTTTACAGAAGAGACTATTGCCAAGATTCACAATTTTTGCCAAAATCTCATTCGGGCGACGTAAGACTCGCTTATAGTATTCGATAGATAGGACAAAAACCCGGGTTTCTGCATCAGATTGATTGCGAATCAGCAGAGATTTTTAAAAGAAACCCGGTTTCTAACCCATGCTGTAAACAGGACAAGAAA
>NZ_JAFLQW010000421.1 GCF_017313335.1 Phormidium pseudopriestleyi FRX01
CAACGTCCCGGATTGGAAAAAATCATAGAACAAGATATTACCTTGTTGACGGGATTAGCGGAATTAGTCTCGATCGCCGAGTTTGGGGAGTCTTATGATTTAGTCGCCTTGGCCGAGGAATTTGGGACTGCCTTGCGGGGAGAGTTAAACTTTACAGAAGAAGGGGCAAATGGAGATAAACTGCGGCGCAATTTAGCCAAGAGTCGTTGGTTTGACCCAACAAAAGTCGCAATTCCAGAAATTTTTTGGAATTTAACTACAGAAAAATTGCTGGTGATGGAGTGGGTGGATGGAGACCCAATTTTGCTGGCAAAATATGATGGAATGCCCGGGATTGAGAGTATGGCCCAAAAAAAGGCGATCGCCAATTTATTGACCCGAGTCTTTTTCCAGCAAATTTGTTTAGATGGATTTTTCCATGCCGACCCGCATCCGGGGAATTTATTTTATCTCAGGGATGGACGAGTGGCATTGATTGATTGTGGGATGGTGGGACGGATGGACCCGCGTACTCAACAGTTGCTGATTGAGATGATGTTGGCGATGGTGAATTTAGACGCCCAACGATGCAGTCAACTGGCGATCGATATGGCCGGTTCGACGAGTAAGACGGTGAATGTCTCGAATCTGGAAAGTGATTACGATCGCCTGTTACGGCGGTATTACAATCTGAGTCTGTCTGAACTGAGTTTTAGCCAGATGTTCTACGAAGTGCTAGAAGTCTCCCGCGAAAATCGCTTACGGATGCCTGCGAACATGGGACTCTGTGCGAAGGCGATCGCCAACCTAGAAGGAATCGCCCGCAATCTCGACCCCGAGTATAACTTTGCCGAACAAATAAAACCGTTAATGACCGATTTATTCGGACGGCAATTAATTGGGGAAGCGCCATTACAGGGATTACTCAGAACTGCCCTGGATATCAAAAATTTATCCTTGCAATCTCCAAGACAACTTGAGGTATTACTAGACCGAGTAACCTCAGAAAGTTTAATTTGGAACGTCGCCATGAAAGACGTAGAGGCCCTCCGTCGCACGTTGGATTCTGCCGCCAACCGACTCTCTTTTAGTATATTAGTCGGGTCTCTAATTATGGGGGCGGCAGTCGTTTCTTCACAAGCGCAATTGAGCAATGTTTATTATTTGAGTGATATCTTGTTTGCAGCAGCGAGTTTAATTGGGTTGTGGTTGGTGATTAGTATCTTGCGATCGGGCAGATTGCGGTAAGGGTCCGGCGGGGTCCGTCGGGGGTCGGCGGGGGTTTAAACCCCCGCCTCATAGCTAAAGTCGGTTAAAACCGACTGAAAAGCAATCAAAGGGTTTTAGTTATTCCTTCTGTTTGTAGTAACGACTTTAGTCGTTTTTTTTGTTCGTAGTAGTAACGATTTCAGTCGTTATCCCTCTTAGTTCGTAGTAACGACTTCAGTCGTTATTTTATCTATGTTTAGGGATTGAAAAAAGTAGGCGATTGTTTGTTATTGATACGTTTTAGCCCGCCTGCGCGGGCTAATTTTTGTGCTCTTCCAGGCTTAATTCTGGAGATATCTGGGCAATTATCCCACGGATTTTTTACCCCATTTGCGCTTGGCAAAAATCAACAGTCCAGTCGCCGCAATCATCCCCACCCATTGATGGGGTTCCGGGACCGGCACACTCATCAGATCCTCCGGTTGCTGCAACTCTTCTGTCCCATCTTCGATTTCCCGTTCAAAGCGATCGCTGCTGGATTCTGCCTCTTTTAACTGCCGCTTTTGTTCCTCGTTGACAAGCACGATCGCCGAGGAATAAGGGGAGACAATTTCATAATGTTTCGCGATCGCATGAATTGCATCTAAATCGGCTATACTTGTCGCATCCATCTGTTTAGATAACGCGAGAATCAGTTGCCTTGCCCCTAACGGTTCTAATCCCGCTTTGTCTGGAACTGTTGCACTGGCTAGTTTTTGCGGTAATGTAGAGAGAGAAGCTTTCGCCGGTTTCTCTCCAAACCAGCGATATCCATCCACCACACTCACCGTAGATGGGCCTAATTTTGCGGTAGTGGCGATGCGCTGCAACACCTCCTCTAGTTCCGTAGAAACGCCCCCGCCACTGCCTTGAATCGCCTGTAAAGTGCCATCGTCATACGCCCGGGGTAATCCTCCTAAATGGACCATCCATAAGGGACTAGATAGAGTGAGTAAATCAGGGCTATCTTTGGCTAATTCATAACTGCCGCGATCGCTAATCAAGGCAACTGCATCATAACTCGTATCCCCCTGCAATTCCTGGAACTGCTGCAATATTTCCCGATAGTTGAGACTACCATAATAGGTGATTTGGGCGGGATTCAACTCACCGATATTGTCCAGGCGTACTGGCATCGCACCGGGTGAGGCAGTTAAATAGAGGTCCGCATCGTTGTTCTCCAGGCGATTATCGGCAAATCCGTTGCGTTTCAGCCAATTCAGGGTTTCAGTCACTTCTTTGCCGTGCGATCGCATACTATAAGAGCGATCGACGATGACAGCAATCCGTTTCCCTTGGGGTAAGATATAATCGGACTCCCTTAGAGGTTGTGCCGAAATCTGGTAATCTCCCGGAAAAGTGAGCTTATGTGCGGTTCCCGAGGAGAGATTGGTTGCTGGGAGAAACTCCGGCATCCAAGCATCACCCAGGCGTTTTACGGGTTCTCCGTTATACTGGCGCTGGGTTGTGCGGTTCCAAAAGACGTTACGTTTTTCCGCCAATTGTGGCATCGCCCAACCCTGGGGGGTTTGCATGACTTTATAGGTTAACCAGAGATGCTGTTTCGGCTGTTCTTGGCGGTTAGGATTGTCAAAAGAGGTGAGTCGGGCGGGGATGGGGAATACCCGGAGGCGATATTGTCGCGGTCCGACTTGTTCCAACAGTGCCGGGTCAATATTACGCTGGACTTGAGCATTATACACCTGTTGGGCTGCACCGCGTGGGGAAATTTGAAAGACGTAGCGATCGCTGCGATCGGCGGTTTCATTTAACCAGACTCCGGTTAATACCGCACTTTCGGGCAACGAAAAATAGTAAAAAACTTCCTCATTTCGAGGGGTTTGGTTTTCATACACTTCATACAATTCTACATCTGCCCAATCTCCCCGTTCCGTGACGGTAATCTCCTGTTGAGTCAACAGAACTCGTTGTTCATTAATATTCAGTAATCCAGCTTTGGCTTCTTCTTGATTAAAGGTGGATTGCACCGCGTGTAAAATAGTTTTAGCTTCTCCCTTTTGGATGGGCGTATCAAAAAATTGTTGGTAAAGGGTGGCAGCTTTTTCGATATCCTCTCGCGACCCTTGGTACAAAAAGGGTGACATTAACCCATTATACCAATTCTGCAAGACTTGCGCGGCAGATTCCTCTATTCCCAGGAGTTCTCGATACATTGCCCGGATATGGTTATTATCTTGATGGGTACTGAGATAGCGATAGGAGAGTAAATAAGCGTTAAGTAGTCCTTGGCGAATTGAGTCAGATTTGGCTAATAACTCTTGCCGTTCTCGATCTGTTGAGGCTGGATTTTCTAAGGTTTTAAAGGCTTGAATTTGGGGCTGTTGCTGAAAGGCGAAAAATAGTACCATCCAGGCTGTCACCACGACTCCTGAGCCAAATATTGCCCACTTTCGTCCATACTGGGCAGCAAATTTTTGGATGATTTTGTAGCCGGAGTAGATGTAAAAAGTCGCCAGGGCTGATGGCATGGCAATGAATAAAGTGGCACTGAATCCCCATAAGAAAAAGGAAAAGGGTGCCCACCATAAGAAATTCCAGGAGTTATACTGGAATATATTAATGAATACCTCTACCCAATCCAAGCTGATCAGGTAACCCGCAAAAAAGACGGTGAAGGGAACAACATAGAAAAGTAATAATGTGCCTAGATAGAGGCCCATTAATAACATTAAACTGTGGGTGGCGAGTTGTAGCCAAGCTAACTTGCGATCGCCCTTGGCATAGCCGTAGAATAATTCTAGGGCAAATGCAGCCATTGCCAGCAGTGCAGTTCCCACCATCAGATTACTGGCAGGGGTCATTTCTCGCAGCATGAATAACCGCACCAGGCAGAGGGTAAATAAGGGCGCTTCGACGCCATAAAAGAGGCGAATCAGTTGTAAGGGATGTTTTCGTAACTTAATGCCAATTACGGTACAAACTGTGGGAATGGCGATCGCGCCGGTTACCGCCAAGGTAAATTCTAGGGGAATGATTCCCTCAGCGGTTGCCCGAATTAAGGGGATTGCCACCCAAGGTAAGATTCCCAGGTAAACAATGCCTAAAAATGTGAGATTCCATAGCCAAAAAATCAGGGAAAATAAACCATGAAGCCAGACTTTCATCACTAAACTCCGGAAGTAAGAGGGATAGAGGGGAACCAGAGGAGGGATCGACTTTTTGGGCGATCGCATCGCTACCGTTGAGCTTAGGGACCCGATGCCTCAACCCCAGAGAATGGAACAGTCCCTGGGGTAATCATCGGCAACAAACCCCTCTCTCTTTCCCTATTGAATCCACGAAACTTCAAAACGTCAAGGCACAATCACAATCGGTATAAAACCCTTGCCTGTAGAAAAGTCAAAACCGGCAGAGGGTGGTATCCTCCGCCGGTTTTCGCAAGAGGTGCGAGCTCGTTAACGCACCCTTCCTCCCTCATCCTGCCCTACATTTTCCAGGTTGCCACAGCTAAACAGCCCCAACCCAGTAAAAAGGCTGCACCACCAATGGGTGTAATTGCACCTAACCACTTGATGTCGGATAAACTGAGAGTATATAAGCTACCGGAAAAGATTAAGACTCCGGCAATGAAGGCAAATCCAGCCACTCGCAGCCAAATCGAGGGGATTTCAGTCTGGGTTACCGTCAATCCCACGAACAACAGCGCCAAAGCGTGATACATTTGATACCTGGCGCCCGTCTCAAAGATTTCCATCGCCCTCTCACTGAGTTGAGGTTTCAAGGCGTGAGAGGCAAAGGCACCGGCAGCGACGGAGAGTCCCGCCAAAATGGAGGCAGTCACCATAAAAAGTTGCGCCATCGATATCACTCCTGATTGCGGGTATTGTTGCCAAACGGGATGGGATGGTTATCCAAAATTAAATGAATAATATATTTCGCCGCGATCGCTGACTTCAAAATCAGCGTCAAATTCTACAGCTTTTTCATCTAAAAATTTTCTAGCTTTTTTCACAGATAATCCCGCTTCCAGTGCTAACCGCATGACCGTTATTTTGCCATCATGGGCTTGGATTACCTGATAAAAAATCGACTGAATGCGATCGCCTTCCTGTTTAACCCGCAAATGATAACTCCCCTTGTTATCCCGATATAATCCCCAAGCCATTGCCCCTCCTTGGAGGGTAAAAGGGAAGCCTAGTAAAAGAATGCAGGCTTTGAGTTCCTCTCTATCTTGGGCGGGGGTATCGGGATTGTTTAACTTTTCCGTTGCCACTCCTAAAACTGAGAGTCCCAGGAGCATAAACAGTGCTGATGCTGATTTTTTCAACCGTTTCATAATTTCAATCTAATCGGTTTTATAGGTCGGTATTTTTGATAAACTCGGCTTTCCCCCTCCTTCATTCGTCTCCCTTTTAAACCCGGAAATCCTCCCGGATTGATAGAATCTATTCAGACTTTAAAGCGATAGATCACATCCCCGCGATCGCTCACATCAAAATCGGCATTAAACTCTTTAGCTTGTTCTTCTAAATATTGCTTGGCTTGATTAGCAGACAGTTGAGTTTCCATCGCAAAGTGCAGGACCGTAATTTGACCATTGCGTTCTCGGATCATTTGGAAAAAGATCCCCTGGAGGCGATCGCTTTCCTCCTTATCCAAAGCCAGCTTTTTATTTTTGCCCTCGCGATAGAGACCCCAGGCTAACCATCCACCCATCCCGATTGCCGGAATCCCAATCCCAAATCCGGCGAGGGCGAGCTCTTTGCCATCATCTTGCTCATCGGGATCAGTTTCCACTAAACCCGAGACGGCTATGATCAGACAAAAAAATCCAGAAGCCAGTAACAAACCCGTCGCCACCGTTTTAATCGGTTTCATAAACTCCACCGGAATTTGTAAATTTTCCCGAAATTCTATCCTACTTTCTTGACTCTTGTCATCTGGTGGCTGGGACGGATTTTTCATAAATTAGCGCCGAATTGCTTCCAGGAGGCGAGAATAATAAAACCGAGTGCTGGTCATTTCTTGGCGAGCGATCGCAAAGCCATTTTTAGCCAGAATCGCGACAATATCCGCTTCTCGATGTTGGTAAGCCCTTGTGGTTTTACTCGGACCGGGGAATAACTCCCCAACCTTCTTCAAAGCAGTGAGGGCAACAGTTTTCGGGGCAAAACTCAGAATGACCCGTGACTGTGCCAAAGAACACAGATGGCCGATCATCTCTGCCGCCTTCTCCTGGGGATAGTGAATCAGCACATCCAGACAAATCACCGTATGATAGCTCCCACTTAACGATTCTAAATCCTGGGCGGCAAAAGAAATCGTATTGTTTGGACCGAACCGAGCCTTAGCCCGTTGGTATGCTTCAGCAACCATTTTTTCAGAAATATCGCTGCCATAGACCATTGCACCGGCTTGTCCGAGGGGAATACTCAGACTACCGACGCCGCAACCCGCATCACAAATTGATAACCCCTGCAAATTGCCATCAGCTTGTAACCACGCCAGGACGCGATCGACCGTTTGCTGATGTCCCTTGCGGATATCTAGCTGAACTTTATTGACCTCTTCGGTGCCATAAATTCTGCGCCAGCGATCGAACCCGGTGGCATTAAAATACTCCCTGACTACGGTTTTATCATCTACTGCGTTCATTGCCATGCCTGTTGCTGTGTTGTGTCCAGCCTCTTAACTTACCACATTTTTTCAAATCAAAAAGTAGGCAGTCCCCTACCTTTTCCCGTTGCCGGTTCACGGGATCAAGCCGGGGATAAACTGGGCATAATCGCCTCTGCGGTAGCGAGATTGGTCGCTAGGGGGGTCTGCTGGAGGTTGCAAATTCGCAGGAGTGCTTGAATATCCGGTTCATGCGGTTGAGCAAACAGGGGATCAATCAGGAAAATCACGGCTTTAACTGTCCCTTCGACGACTTGGGCGGCAATTTGAGAATCTCCCCCCATCGGTCCCGATTGCATTCGTTGGACGTTTAGTCCCGTGGATTGATTAATTCTGGCCCCGGTGGTCCCGGTGGCAATCAGATGATATTGGGACAAAATGGCCGAATGCTTTTGAGCAAAGGTGACCATTTCATCTTTTTTGCGATCGTGGGCGATTAAGGCAATGATTGAGGACATGAGATTAAAACCAGTTGGCGCTATGAAGTGGCCCAGGAGCGGGTCTGTTCCGCTAGTCCAGGGGTGCAAGTCGCTCCCAGGTTAACAAATTTTCCGATTCATCGAGATGCCAGCGTAATAAAGAAGCCGGTTGACCAATGTTTAACTGGGGTAAGCCGATCGCCCATCGCGGGGATTTCGTTGCCAAGGCGATCGCATCTCCCACTTCACAGAGTCCCCATTTGACTAAATTCTGCACCCCAGTTAATAGGGGTAAAGTGGTGCCAGCCAGAGTCCCATCTTCTAGGCGGGCGGTCCCATTAATCACTTCAATTTGACGACTATCCCAGGGATATTTCCCATCGGGGAGTCCCAAGGGAGAAAGGGCATCACTGACCAGAAAGATGCCTTTGTAATAGTAGCTGGCGCGCAGCAGCAACTCAATGGTAATGGGAGAAACGTGTTCACCATCGGCAATTAACCCGCATTTGACTTCCGGATGGACGATCGCCGCCCCTAATAAACCCGGTTGCCGGTGATGAATCGGTGGCATGGCATTAAAGGCATGAGTCACCATACTTGCACCGCGATTAAAGGCGGTGGTGGCTTGTTCTGCGGTGGCGAGGGAGTGACCCAAACTGATGGTAATCCCCAGGGAATGCAGATAGTCTAGGGTTTCACCACTAGGGTCTAATTCCGGTGCCAGGGTGATGATTTTGACGAGTTGGGCATAGTCTCCTAAAACGCGCTTGACATTGGATAGGGTGAGGGGGAGGAGATATTCCCCAGGATGCGCACCACGTTTGTCCGGATTGAGGAAGGGTCCTTCTAAGTGGACTCCGCCAATTTTAGCCGTTCGTTGATTGTTGGGACCGGAATATTCGGGGTTGTTGATAAATGAGGATAGGGTAGCGAGCGATCGCTGAATATTTTCCACCGAAGTTGTGACGAGGGTGGGTAGAAAAACATCCACGCCTTCATGCCAGAGAAATTGACAAATCTCCTGGAGTTTGCCAAAATCAGCCAATTCTAAATCGGGAAAGGCTAGTCCTAAAGCGCCATTAATTTGCAGATCGACCCCGCCCAAGGAAACCCAGTCCCCTTCTACATCGAGTAAGGTCATGTCCTGTAAATTTTCTAAACAGGGAATCGGGGGCTTCTCAGTTTTCATGGGTTGCATCACGGCGATCGCACCCTGTTGATCAATTCGCAGCCAGTGCAGGTCTTCATAACCGGGAAGTTGAGCGTTGATAATATCCAAGTTGGTGCAACCCGAGATGGGCAGAAGAGTACGGAGGCGTGATAGGGGAGTCATCGAGGTTGTTGTCAAACAAAAAGGTGAGTGGGAATCTCAAAGAGATTAGGAGCGTTTACTGGGTGCATCTGAGTTAGGCAACCACCACCCCGCCCTACGGGCACCCCTCCAAAGGAGGGGAATTTTCCCCATTCCCCTCCTTTGGAGGGGTGCCCGTAGGGCGGGGTGGTGACTCTGGAGGGGTGCCCGTAG
>NZ_JAFLQW010000517.1 GCF_017313335.1 Phormidium pseudopriestleyi FRX01
GCGCTACATTAACGACCCTCATCATGGTTGGACTACAGTGTAGGCGGTTAAAACCGCTCGTGTGGGCTTTCCACATAGCATCTTTAGAGCGCGAGGCTACCAGCCCTACCGTGTTTCTCTTGTGTTTTTCAACTTTTAACCGGAAGAATTGGCAAGAATATAAAAAAATCATTAAATTTAGAGGATTTTAAGCAAAACTATTAGATTATTAGATTGAATGTTCAAGAATCAGTTAACGGATGGGGATAAGAATCGGTTATGGAGTTTTTAAAGCAAATTATTGCCTTTGAACCGAACATTTTCAATAGGTATGCATACCTATTGAATTTAAACTGGCTCAAACTCCATGTTATAGATGAGGCTTTGGGAAGCCCAGCTATACTAACGGCCCTCGCCTTTGCTGAATGCTTAATTTTTTTAATTTTTCTCTATTTAATTCGCAGCGATCGCCATCTTTCTGCCCCGAGATTAGCAAAACATCAAACCCCTCGGTTTCGGGAAATTTTCAACTCCAGCTTTCAGTTTATGGCGGTGTTAAATCCCGAAGGGATGATTTTAGATGCGAATCAAACTGCCCTAGAGTGGGGGGAGTTGCAATTAGGGCAGGTCGTCGGGGTCCCCTTTTGGCAAACTCCCTGGTGGAGTGGGAATCAGCCGAGTCAAGACCGACTGACTGAGGCGATCGCCTCTGCTGCATCGGGGAAATCCCTGCGGTATGAAACGGAAATCGGGGGGTCCGGTTGTCCCTTGCGAACCCTGGATTTTTCCATTCGCCCCCTGTTGGATGACGGGGGACTGGTGACCCAACTGATTGCCGAAGGTCGAGATATCACGGCGCAAAAAGGATATGAGTCAGAACTGCTGAGGATTCGCAAAGCTGTAGATAGTGCCGGGGATGCGATCGCCATCTCGGATTTGACCGGACATCGGATTTATCAAAATTCCGCCTGCACTCAGCTATTGGGCTATACCCGGGACGAAACGAATAGGGCCGGAGGTCCCTGGATACTGTATCAAGACCCTACCCTGAGTCGCCAAGTCTTCGAGACAGTCTCTGCAGGCGGTTCCTGGCAAGGGGAAGTGGAAATGAGGCCGAAAGAGGGTGAGTGTTTACAAATTGCAGTCCGCGCCGATGCGATCGTGGACGAACAGAATCAAATCGTTGGATTTATTGGCATCTATACGAATATCACGGCACGACTACAGTTAGAAGCCGAACTTCATCACCAAGAAACCGATTACCGTCAGTTAATGGAACAAGCCTCTGAAGGCATTTTCATTATCGATGAACAGGGAAATTATCTGAATGTAAATCCCCGGGCCTGTGAGATGTTAGGCTATTCCCGAGAAGAACTTTTACAACTTAATTTTAAGGCCATTACCTGCCAACCTGAACTGGAGATATTCTCAACCCAATTGCCAGGGCTAAGGTTGGGAAAAACCTGTAGAAGTGAACATTGGTTGCGGCGGAAAAATAATACCTTACTGTCGGTGGAATTGAGTGCAAAAATGCTTCCTGATGGCCGAATGCAAGCGATCGTCCTCGACATTACCGATCGCAAACGGGCCGAAGCCGCTTTGCGAAAATATCAAGAACAGCTTGAGAATTTAGTTGCCCAGCGCACTGCCGAACTCACCCGCGCTAACCGACAACTGCAAAGCGAAATTATGGCACGGCAAAAGGCACAAGCGGAATTGGAACAATTTTTTAAAGTGTCCGCTGATTTGATGACGATTATCTCCTTTGAGGGCTACTTTAAGCGGGTTAACCCGGCGATGACTGATATTTTGGGTTATAGCCTCCAAGAGTGTTCTAGTCAGTTTTGCCTGGATTGGGTTCATCCTGATGATCGGGAATTCTCTGAGGAAAAAACCCAGCAAATGCTGGCTTCAAAAGAGGCGATCGCCTTGGAAAATCGCTACCGCGCCAAGGATGGGTCTTATAAATGGATTTCTTGGTCCGCCGTTCCAGTTCCCGAAGAACAATCGATTTATTGTGTTGGACGGGATATTAGCGATCGCAAGTCGGTGGAAGATGCACTCCAGCAAGAAACCCGCCGAGTCAGCGAACTTCAGAATCGCTTCCAACGCCTAGCGGATAATTTACCCGGGGTAATTTATCAATATCGCATTACCAAGGATGGCACGATTTCTTTTCCATACGTGAGTTCTGGTTGCCGGGATATTTTAGAATTAGAGCCCGAAGAAATCGAACAAAATGTCCAATTAATGGTGTCTTTGATTCATCCCTCGGACTGGCCCAATTTTAACGAGTCCATTGCGCGATCGGCTCAAACTCTACAACCCTGGAAGCTCAAATTTCGGGTGATTACTCCCTCGGGAAAAATTACATGGCTGCAAGGGGAATCCCGTCCCGAACCCCAAGCGAATGGAGATATTCTTTGGGATGGCGTTGCCATTGATATTACGGATCTCAAACAGCTTGAGCAAGAATTGTTACAAAGTGAAGAACGGTTTAGAACCTCGATTGAGAATATGTTGGACTGTTTTGGCATTTATTCCGCCTGCCGAAATAAAAGGGGTGAAATTGTTGACTTTCGTCGCGAATATGTCAATGCTGCAGCGAGGCAACAGTGTGATTGTAACTCTCATTCATTAGAAGATAACTGTTCCTTTTGCCAAGTGATTCCAGACCGACAAACCAGTGTTTTGTTTAGTAAATATGCTCAAGTTGTCCAAACGGGAGAACCGTTAACTGAAGAATTAATTTTGTATGAAACCGAGAGGAATCCGGACCTCAACGGGATGAAAAATCGTCCGCCTGTCCGTGAAGCATTTGATATCCGCGCTACGAAACTTGGGGATGGATTTGCTGTGGTGTGGCGTGACATTAGCGATCGCAAGCAAATGGAAACGGCGATCGAACGAGAACGGCAGCAGTTACAACAGATTGTTAACTGTGCACCTGTGGCGATCTCCATGTTTGACACCCAAATGTGCTATCTCGCCCATTCCAGCCAATGGTTAACCTATCATGGATTAGACTGTTTTGGGCGAGTTCCAAACCCGGACAGCAACAACCCCACTCAACCCTCCTTAATCGGTCGGAATTACTATCAAGTCTCATCGGATATTCCCGAACGCTGGCGACAAGCTCACCAGCGCGCTTTGCAAGGTGAAATTGTTTCCGTCACTGAAGACCTTTGGCAGAAATTAGATGGGTCTTCTACCTACATTCGTTGGACCATTTCTCCCTGGTATCTAGCTGAAGATGAAATTGGCGGAATTGCCATTGCGATCGATTGCATTGATGAATTAGTAAAAGCCCGAGAAGCAGCCTTAGAATCCGCCCGCTTTAAATCTCAATTTCTCGCCAATATGAGCCATGAAATTCGGACCCCCATGAATGGTGTATTAGGCATGGCTGGCTTGCTGTTAGAAACCCCACTCAGTACCCAACAATACGACTATGCCAAAACAATTCGAGCCAGCGCCCAACATTTACTCAGCATTATTAATGATATTCTCGACTTCTCCAAGCTAGAAGCCGGAGAAATGCACTTAGAACAATTTGATTTTAATCTAGACGAAAGTGTCGAACAAGTTTTAGATTTACTAGGTGCCCAAGCCGAAGCCAAAGGGTTAGAATTAAGTTTTTTATTTGACCCGAAATTAACCCAAAATTTGCAGAGTGATCCGGTCAGACTCGGCCAAATTTTACTAAATCTAGTTGGCAATGCCATTAAATTTACGGAAGTCGGGGAAATTATTATTCAAGCCTCGGCGATCGCAGAAACGGAAGAAACCGCTTGCATTCGCCTGAGTGTCAAAGATACAGGGATTGGCATTTCTCCCGAAGGGCAAAATAAACTCTTTCAATCCTTTTCCCAAGTGGATGCTTCGACCAAGCGTCAGTATGGAGGCACCGGATTAGGCTTGGCAATTTGCAAGCAGCTTATAGAAATGATGGGAGGAAAAATTGGGGTTGACAGTAAAATCGGTGAAGGTTCTACCTTTTGGTTTACCGCTGAGTTTAAAAAACAACTACATTCCACTCCTATAGAGGTTAGTCATCACTGTAAACTCCACAGTTTACGGGTGTTAGTAGTTGATGATAATCCCCGAATTCGTCAGTCCGTCCGTGAGTTAACCCAAGCCTGGGGAATGCATACTGATGATGCAGCTAATGCCACAGAAGCTTGGAATGCTTTGCAACAAACCCTGATACTCAATCAACCCTATGATGTGTTGCTACTGGATTTACAACTGCCTTCACAAGAGGGATTAGAGTTATTAAAAACTCTGCATTACGACAGCGATCAATTTGACGATCGCCTGTTTCCCGAAACCAAGGTTGTTTTAATGACGAATCAAAGTCAACGAGACATTGCCGAATCTCTGTTATCTAAAGGCATCGCTAGTTATTTCTTCAAACCCGTCCGGGCTTCGCGATTGTTTGATACCCTGATTAATGTAGTCAATGGTCCATCCCCTAAATCCTCTCCCCTCGGACCCCTGCACTCACAAATCACTCCAGCTTATGCGATTAATATTTTAGTGGCTGAAGATAACTTGATTAACCAAACGGTGATTTTAAGTCAGTTAGAAATGTTAGGGTATCAACCGGATTGTGTCGCTAATGGCATAGAAGCGTTAGAATCTATCACTCAAAAAACCTACGATTTGGTTTTGATGGATTGTCAAATGCCAGTCATGGATGGGTATGCTGCTACAAAAGAGTTGCGCCGTCGGGAGGAAGCACAACGACATACTATCGTGATTGCACTCACCGCCAATGCCATGCGAGGCGATCGCCAAAAATGTCTCAATGCCGGGATGGATGATTATCTGAGTAAACCCATCGAACGAGAAGATTTAGCGGCTGCCATCCGCCGCTGGATTGATAAAAAACCGGGACTGGATAACTGTCTACAAATCCCCTCCCCTGTCAAAATTCCTCGCATTGAACCCACAGCAATACCCTGTAGCCTCCTGACCCTGAACACCTCATCCCCCTTGCCCATTTCTGTTCCAGAATGCCCGGTCAATATGGACCGTTTGCTGAAAGTAACCAGAGGAAATTTGTCTTTACAGCAGCGACTTTTACGAGTATTTATCGATAAAATTCCCGAGGATATTGAGGCGATTACTCAGGCATTATCCAACCAAGATTTAGCCCGGGTTGAACATTGCGCTCATCGGATTAAAAGTGCTGCTAGTAATGTTGGGGTATCTTCTATGTCTGCGATCGCCGCTCAATTGGAAAGTTTAGCCCGTCAACAAATCTTAGAAGGTACGGCTGAACTGGCTAATCAATTGCCGACTATTTTAGAACAAGTCAAAGGGTTTTTTGACGAACACTTTTGTCAGAAAACATCGGTTTAGAATCATCCCGCACCCTAAAGGGTGGGGCTATACGGACGAAGCCTGCCTCCGCAGGCTACTCTATAAAAACAACTTGTGATACCTCAATTTGGTATCACAAGATGACTTTGTAAAAGTTACAATAAAGAAAACCTTTCCCCGTCAGCCCACAGGAGGAGATGAGACTATGGCATTAGGCGATCGCATTAATCGGCTGATTCGTTCCAATATCACCGATTGGAAACATCAACGCAAAGACTACCAACGTGAACTTGAACAAACTTTGAAAGAATTCAAGCAAAGCGTTCAGAATGCCGTATCCAGTCAAGAACTCCTCTGGCGCGACTATCAGAATGCACAACAGCAAACTAATGAATTAGTCGAATCCGCTAAACTCGCCTTACAACAGCAAAATGAACCCCTCGCCCGGGAACTCTTAACCCGCAAACAAAGCTATAGTAAACAGGCAGATGAACTCAAACAACGATTGGATGAATTAATTCCCACCGTGACTCTCCTCGAACAGCAACTCGCTGCCTTAGAATCGGAACGAGATATGTTTAAAGCCAGTCTCGCTTCCGCTAACCTAGAACAAGATTTAGAAGCCATGCCGGACCTAGATTTTGCAGAAATTGATGCCGAATTAGAACGGTTGCGATCGCGCCTGCATCGACGGTAA
>NZ_JAFLQW010000652.1 GCF_017313335.1 Phormidium pseudopriestleyi FRX01
AGCAAATATCTTAAGAAAGGTAGCGGCGACACTGGGATTTAATCTTAGTGGAGTCAGTAGGGGTGCTTTGACTACGCCCTTAAGGTTCAGATTCTGGACTCTTAAAGAATCCCACGCTCTTTAGAGCGTGGGAGTGTCAACCATTCCAATATCTAATGCGTCTCAGTAATGATGTCCGGATCCGACACAAATCCGATCGCCCCTTCCATTTTACTGCTTTCGAGATTAGCACCCTCAAAATTAGCCCCACTTAATTGGGCATTAAAGAAATTGGCATTCGACACATCGGCATTTTCTAAGCTGGCCCCCCGAAGGTCGGCATAGCTGAAATCAGCACTGCTCAAATCCGCACTACTCAAATCGGCATTCCTGAGATTTGCACCCTTTAAGTTCGCTGTAGATAGCACGGCACTATGGATGCGGGCTCCTTGTAGTGAGGCATTTTCCAGATCAGCAAAAAACAGATTAGAACTGCTGAGATCGACGAGATCGAGATTCGACCCTCTGAGGTTAGCCCCACCCAACACCCGATCCTTGAGATTTGCACCGACTAGATTGCACCCCTGACATTGGTTGTTTTCCTGCAAGTGTTTCAGATCTGCGCGATCGCCCATACAGCTAGAGCATAAGGTTAGCACCACTACCGCAATTGTCAGGTTTATTGCTTTCACGTTCTTTAGTTCCTTATTAGTGCAACCAATCATCACGGTTCCCCGCTGGAAACCTACACACATAAATATTAGTATTTGTCAAAGGGGGTAACACCCATCAGGTAAAAAGTCATAAAACTTAATAAAAAACCGGGAAAGCTCAACGGCCCTAGGGTAGCGATCGCTCAGTTAGCAGACCCTCTCACCGGATCTGTTCAATGCAGTTACAGTAAAATCAGCGATCGCCCGGTTGGTTCAAGGATCTGACTGTGGAAAACAGGCGATCGTCCCATCACAAGAATGGAGAGAATATGAACCCAAAGAGCACCTTACCCATTCCCCCTCACTTCAATCGCGCAAAAGTGGGCCAAGTTTGGCGAGTCCCTTATCAGCAGCTTGCTCAGGACGCCCAAACTTGGGCCAAAACGCACCAAATTCAACCCGCCATCGCCGAAGGTCCTAAAATTTGCCTATTAGCAATCGACATTCAAAATACATTCTGCATTCCCGACTTTGAACTGTTTGTGGGGGGACGCAGCGGCAATGGTGCAGTTGAAGATAACCAGCGCTTATGTGAATTTATCTATCAGAATTTGCATCGGATTACCTCCATCATCCCCACGATGGATACCCATACCACGCAGCAAATTTTTCATCCTATATTCTGGGTGGATAGGAATGGGGACAATCCACCGCCTTTAACCCAAATTTCCCTCAGTGATGTAGAAAATGGGGTTTGGAAGGTAAATCCGACGGTTGCTCAGAGTCTAGGCGATCGCAACTCGGAACCCATTCAAGAGTATGCTCTCCATTACGTGAAACAACTGGAAATTGAGGGGAAATATCCCCTAATTATTTGGCCCTATCACAGTCTGCTGGGTGGAATTGGTCACGCATTAGTTTCTGCCGTAGAAGAGGCCATATTTTTTCATAATTTAGCCCGCCATGCCGCCACGGGATTTGAACTGAAAGGAAACCATCCCCTCACGGAGAATTATTCGGCATTGTGTCCGGAAGTATTATTAGACCAAGCAGGAAAGGCGATCGCCCAACCGAACAGATCTTTAATTCAAAAACTACTAGAATTTGATGTTTTGATGATCGCCGGACAAGCCAAAAGTCACTGTGTCGCTTGGACTATTGATGACCTACTCCGAGATATCCAACAACGAGACCCCAAATTAGCCCAAAAGGTTTATTTGTTGGAGGATTGTACTTCCCCAGTCGTGGTTCCAAATGTGGTAGACTTCACCGAGGCTGCTGATGCTGCATTTGCCCGATTTTCGGAAGCCGGAATGCATTTAGTCCAATCCACCGAGGCGATCGACAATTGGCCTGGACTGGAGGGTTCTGATTCACTGTTTTCCAATCAATAGAGGTGGAAACCATTTTAGCCGAGAAACCTCTGATTATTTTGAGCTGGGGAAAAACGGATCCAAACCCAGGGTTAAGGGGGAACTCGATAAATCTCTGCAAGTCTTCCAGATCAGTGAGCTAGATGAGGAACAGATCGAGTATAGTGCGATCGCCTTCATCAACACCCTTGTCAAACGCCCTCCATTGAGCAGGCCAAACAAAATAGGGTCTGTACGTTATAAAAGTTTACAAAGCAGCTAAAATACTGTGGTGAGTGACGGATTTAAGCTTATGTTGTCTCCTAATTCTGCTATGCGACGAGTCTTTTTGGGAATAGCTGTTACCGGATTGTTGATTACTGCGATGCCTACACCTCCGAGTTGGGCGTTCCGATGTTCGGGTTTAACGGTTTTTGGTGGAGTTAGGCGCGATCGCGAACTCAAATATTGCGTGCAAAGTGGCCGGGAAAATAGCTGGGACCGCTATTGGCTAAAAATTCCCAAAGAAAAAGTGAACTTGGCTATTTCTGAGTTGCGGATTAACTATCCTGAAAGCTACCAAGGCGAATTCAATGAAGACCGGATCGAAGTGACAGTAAATGGGAACAAAATTGAGTTAGACGATGCCTTCTGGGATCGTGATAATCGCTTCATTCAAATTTATCCAACGGAAGCGATTCCAGCGAATACAGATATTGAAGTGGTATTGTCCAATGTCCGCAACCCCAACTTTGGGGGAATGTTCAATTTTAATGCTCTTGTCGTGACTCGCGGAGGTCCTCCGATTCCCGAATATATTGGGACTTGGGTTTTAGCCATTAACTAAGGCCCCCTCCACCCACATTGAGGGGACTCATAGGAATACAAGGGAACGTCAAAGGTTTTGGCGTTCCTTTTAATTTTTGCTCCAACTCCAGGGCCCCTTTGCTTCCACAGACTCGGTTGGGGGGTGAGGTCCGATTCGCCTAACGGCTCAAAAAAATTAGGGGTTCATTGGTTTTAAGTCCAAAGTCATGATACTATAAAAATTTGTGATTTTTTTTGAAAGTTTAGAGTCGCAACCTAGGAGTTAATCGTTATGACACAGCGCACCCTACATGGCACGAGCCGCAAAAGAAAGAGAGTTTCAGGGTTTAGAGTTCGGATGAGAACGGCCAATGGTCGCCGAGTGATTAAATCCCGCCGGAACAAGGGACGTTATCGGTTAGCGGTGTAGCCGGGGCCTCCAGCACAATGGAGTCAAACCCTCAGCAGGACGAAACCCTTCCCGGTGCGATCGGTGGCAGAGTAAACCCAATTGCCACCGTTAGACCTCTGGGTTCCAAATAGAACGAACTTGAGGTAGAACCGGACTCTGGGGCGATCGCCTCCTTATGGGAATCAGAGTCAGCCCAATCCTTCTGTATCCGGAAAAAAAACACCGTGTTACCTGCATCGAATCGGCTAAAGCGCCCGAAAGAGTTTAGTGCTGTCTATCGCACAGGAATCAGTCGAAAAACCACTCATCTAACCTTGAGAGCCAAACGGCGCAAAGGATTTCTGCCTGTGACTAAACAGCCCGAGCTCAAGTCGCAGAATCCACCTGAGACGCTAACGGCAAATCAGCCGACCCGAGTGGGAATTTCGATTAGCCTGAAAGTCAGCAAAAAAGCCGTGATTCGGAATCGAATTAAGCGGCAAATCCGAGCCGGATTGCGGGAATTTCTGCCCCGAATTTCCCTGGGATGGGACCTGGTTTTGATCGTGCGTCCCTCAGCAGTAGAGTGCAATTATCGCCAACTTCTGCAAGAATTAGAGCAGTTGTTGGCACAAGCGGAGGTACTGAATGGCGATTCGCGAGGAAGTTTACTATGAAGGGGGTCCTCATATTGGGGAACTAATTGTGAACATCCTGTTAGGATTTACAGTGATTGCTTTACCGTTAACCGTTGGGGCAATCGTCCGGGCATTGTGGCTGCGCTACCGCATCACCAACCGCCGAATTTCTATCAACAGCGGCTGGATGGGACGAGAGCGCAGTGATATCATCTACTCGGAAATTGTCCAGGTGAAGACCGTGGCTCGGGGTTTCGGACTCTGGGGCGATATGGTATTTACCCTTAAAGACGGTTCTCGCTTAGAAATGCGCGGCGTTCCTAACTTTCGGGCAGTTTATGACTACATCTCGGAAAAATTGTCCGCCAAAGCAAAACAGGCCAGTGGAGCCATTGGCAGTCGTTAACAGCAGCGACCCTAGGCAGTAGCAAAGAGCGAACCCTCAAACCATCAAAATTGGCGGCGATCGCCCCTACTGCCCCAGTGTTCCATCACGCCCTAAGCCAAAGGGCCAGCCATCAAACCTCTTAAACATGGTTAATATTTAAGCAAGGTTATAGACAAAAAATCTCTCCACCGCATAGGTTGACATAAAAGAATGGACTTTGGAGTCGGATTTCTTTCCAATAACGTAATGCTGCCGATCCTGGACTTCTTCTACGGGATCGTACCCAGCTATGGTCTAGCAATTGTAGCCCTGACCCTCGTGATCCGCTTTGCCCTCTATCCGTTGAGTGCTGGCTCAATTCGCAGTATGCGGAGAATGAGAGTCGCCCAACCCGTCATGCAAAAGCGGGTCAAAGAAATTCAAGAACGCTACAAAGAAGAACCTGCAAAACAGCAGGAAGAAATGAGCAAGGTTTACAAAGAATTTGGCAATCCCTTGTCTGGCTGCTTGCCAGTCGTCCTACAGATGCCAGTTCTGTTTGCCTTGTTCGCCACCTTACGGGGTTCACCGTTCTCGGATATCAATTACAACGTCAACGTTGAAATTTTTCCCAGTGAACAGGTGGAACGGATCATTCCCCAGGCGTTCGCCACCCCCCAGCAGAATATTTATTTCTCCGATGGACAACACGCCCCGATCGTGGCGTTACTTCCGGCGGGCAATAAATTAACCGTGGGGGAAAAAACCCAACTGGAATTTCAGTCCGTTGAGGGCAAACCCTTAAAGGAATTACTCGACCAGAATCCTGATACGCAATTGACTCCTCTGTGGCAAGTCACCAAAGGAGAAGACCGGCTGCGGATTAATGAAGATGGCACCATAGAGGCCCTGCAAGCTGGAGAAGCGACCATTCAGGCCACCTTACCTGGACTAGCTGCTCAGAAAGGATTTCTGTTCATCGAAGCCCTAGGTCGCGTCGGTGCGATGGATCCCGAGGGTAATATCCACTGGGATATTGTCGGCATGGTCCTGTTCTTTGGGATTAGTTTGTACGTGAACCAATTGCTTTCGGGACAAAGTGGCCCAGGTGCCACCGATAATCCGCAGCAGTCCACGGTGAACAAGCTGACCCCAGTAATTTTCTCGGGAATGTTTTTGTTCTTCCCTCTGCCTGCTGGGGTGTTGATGTACATGGTGATTGCTAACGTCTTTCAGACGGCGCAAACCTTTATTCTCTCCCGCGAACCCCTTCCCGAAAATCTCCAGAAACTGGTAGAAGCCCAGGAAAAAACGACAAGTGGCAAGGGCCGCGAAACACTTCCCTTTGAACCCGGACGTCCCAAGAAAAAAGCCTAATGGTATCCCCAACCCAAAGTCCAATGCAACGAGGTCAGCAGTGGATTGAACAACTGCTGAAATTATTGCGAATTGAGAGTTCAGTGACAACGCAGGAGCAAGAAGATAGCTTTTGGTTGACCATCGATGAGAAAAATCTGACCCCAGAACAAATTGAAATTCTGACGGGTCCCGATGGAGAGGTTCTGGATGCTATCCAGTATCTGGCGAACACGACTCTCAATATCGCCCAACCTACCGAGGTGCAAGCCTCCTATACGATTGAGCTAAATCAGTACCGGGTACGCCGAGAGGAGGTACTCCGGGAGATGGTAGCCAAAGCGGTCCAAAGCGTTCAGGAGAGTGGGGAAGCCTATGAAATGAAGGGGCTTTCTTCTGCGGAACGACGGCAGGTTCATAACTTACTCAAGGACTATGAGGACCTGGAATCCTTTAGTCGGGGACAAGAACCGGACCGACGACTGGTGGTGCATCGGCGCGAAACGGTGTAAAGAACTTAATGGCGATCGCCCAGCGCACGCTCATTAAAACCCCGATGATTGGGGTTGACGAGTGAGGGAAATGCCCCTGGTGAAGGGGGGTTTCCCAACCCACGGGTTAAACCCATAACTCACATCGGATGAAATTACTTTCCCTTGCTAGGGTTACCAGAATGCTGGAAGCAATTTATATTCCTCGGTTAGCAAAAGCCCACGAACAGACGGAAACCGTCGAGTTTCAGCAGTTCATTCAGGATTTAGAAACATTAACCCCGGTTCGGGGACGACTTCAGGTCAAACATGGGGGCAACTATTTAGAGGTGACGGCCCAAGCGGAAACCATTGTTACCCTCACTTGTTATCGATGCTTGCAACAGTACAATCATCGCCTGAAAATGCATCTGACGGAAATTATCTGTCTGGATGAAACGGGAAATGGCCCGGATGATGGACCCCTTGAACGAGAAATCGCCCTAGAAGAGTTGGTGGAAACCCTCTCCTCTCAAGGCACGTTTGACCCAGAAGCCTGGTTGTATGAACAGATTTGTTTGGAAATTCCCTCCCGCCAACTCTGCGATACCGATTGTCCCGGAATTGAGTTTTCCCCGGGCCAGGGTAGTCCTCTGTCTGTGGGCGATCGCCGCTGGGCTGCTGCCTTAGAACAGCTCAAAAAACAACTGCCAAGCTAGTTAACCGTTTTTGGATGGCAGGATGTCAAGCGGTCCAAAATCATGAAAACATCCTACTCCAAAATTTAACCGGCTATGTCATTCAATGAAGAGTTTAAACTATTCCTCCGAGCCAGATATCCGTTAATTTACATTCCCACCCGAGAAGAAGAACGAGTTGAAGCGGCGATCGCCCATTGTGCCAAAGAACTTGGCAATCGTGCTGTCTATATCTGGGATTTTGTCGATGGCTACCAGGGCAATCCCAACGATAGCGGGTTCGGTCGCCGCAATCCTCTCCAAGCCTTAGAATTTGTGGAAAAATTGCCTGCCTCTGCACCGGCAATTTTTATTTTGCGCGATTTTCACCGGTTTTTAGACGATATTTCCGTTTCCCGAAAGCTCAGAAATCTCTCCCGAACCCTCAAATCTCAACCCAAAAATATTGCCATTATTTCCCCGACTATTACCATTCCCGAAGACCTCAGCGAAGCCCTCACGGTCCTAGAATTTCCCCTCCCCAATGCCCCAGAAATTAAAGGGGAAGTCGAACGGTTACTTTCGGCAATGGGACATCCTTTAGAGGGAAAATTTTTAGATGAAATCGTGCGATCGTGCCAGGGTCTTTCCATCGATCGCATTCGTCGCGTCTTAGCCAAGGCGATCGCCACCCACGGACAACTCGAACCCGATGATGTCGAACTGATTCTCGAAGAAAAACGCACCATCATCCGCCAAACCCAAATCCTAGAATTCTACCCCGCCACCGAACAAATCTCCGATATCGGCGGCCTAGATAACCTCAAAGACTGGCTAATCCGTCGTGGCGGTGCCTTCTCCGAACAGGCGCGACAATATGGCTTACCCCATCCCCGAGGATTGCTCCTCGTCGGCATTCAAGGCACAGGCAAATCCCTCACCGCCAAAGCCATTTCCCATCATTGGCACCTCCCCCTCCTCCGTCTCGATGTCGGACGACTGTTTGGCGGATTAGTCGGGGAATCCGAATCTCGCACCCGCCAAATGATTCAACTCGCTGAAGCCCTCGCCCCCTGCGTCCTTTGGATTGATGAAATTGACAAAGCATTTGGAGGATTAGACAGTAAAGGAGATGCCGGAACCACCAGTCGCGTCTTTGGCACCTTTATCACCTGGTTAGCGGAAAAATCATCTCCAGTCTTTGTGGTGGCCACCGCCAATAATATCCTGTCCCTGCCTCCAGAGATGCTTCGCAAAGGTCGATTTGATGAAATTTTCTTTGTGGGATTGCCCGCCCAAGAAGAACGGAACGCCATTTTTACGGTACACTTATCCCGATTGCGACCTCATAACTTGAAAAGCTATGATGTTGAAAGGCTGGCTTACGAAACTCCTGATTTTTCCGGGGCAGAAATCGAACAAGCGTTGATCGAAGCGATGCATATTGGATTTAGTCAAAACCGCGACTTTACCACGGATGATATTGTGGAAGCGGCCAGTCAAATCGTTCCCCTAGCCCGTACCGCCTCAGAGCAAATCCAGTTTTTAAAAGATTGGGCGGCGGCAGGAAAAGCTCGTCTTGCCTCCAGATACAGTACATTGAATAGTCGGATGCAACGTCAACTGCAACAGCCTGAATCTTAAGAATTTATGCGGAGTCTTGCCAGTTTAGTTCAGTTTATTCTCGGTTTTACTTTGGCGCTGATCATCCTCGCGGGTGGGAGTGTCGCTGCAGCGCTGTATTTCGTCACGAAATTAACGGCACTGCCTGCCAGACCGAGTTTTACTAATGATCAGCCGGCGGTTACAGCAACCCCGGCAGGAAGTTCCCCAGGGGGAGCCAGCAGTGAGGGTTCGGGGAATGCTCCTGCCGCCCTTCCTGCGAATGCCTACCGTGCCAAGGTGATTTGGCCCGATGGCTTAATTTTGCGCGATCGCCCCGGTTATGAAGCCAACTCCATTGGCGGACTCGATTTTAACGCCCAGGTGGTGGTTCTCGAAACAAGCTCTGATAAGGAATGGGAAAAGGTTCGCATCGAAGGTAGTGGTCAAGATGGGTGGATTAAAGGCGGCAATACGGAACGCCTGAACTAACCGCCCCTAACCCAAATTGACTCATCAGGACCTAAATATTAAATTCGGCCCCCAAAAGCAAGGGCTAAATTTTGGCTGTTTTCAGGACTGGCAAGGATATCTATAGCGTTAGCAGTAATAGCTTGAGAAACCGGGTTTTTTCAGAAAATCTCTGCAATTGAACCCAATTGAGGCAAAAACCCGGTTTCTGGTCCTTGGTACTGGATCTCCTCTCCAATCCCTGTCACCCCTGCCCCTGATCCTCACCGTTCCAGATAACCCTCTACAGCTTGGGCAATTATGCCAACGGCACTGACGCAGTGGGGAAAAAATGGAGTAAAACAAAAGAATCAATCCACCACAATACATAGTAATAAATTAAATTATCCCGATCCTGGGTTCACCCTTTCTTCAACTGCATAAATCCTATAACTATGGCCGCAATTACTGTCAACTTCAATCCCATCATTAAACTAACCCACGACCAATTCTATCAACTGTGTCAGGCGAATCCCGATGTCAAATTTGAGCGCAACGTCCTAGGAGAAATCATTATCATGCCACCCACCGGGGGAACAACGGGCAACCGAAATTTTAAGCTGGCTCAACAACTCGCCAACTGGACTGATACGGATGGGACCGGCATCGGCTTTGATTCTTCCACTTGCTTTCAACTTCCAGATGGAAGCAACCGCTCTCCCGATGCCGCTTGGATTCCCTTAGAAAAATGGAATGCCCTTACCCCTGAACAGCAAGAAAAATTTCCACCCTTATGCCCTGATTTTGTTGTCGAGTTACGTTCCGCCAGCGATGCCTTAAAACCCCTGCAAGAAAAAATGCAGGAATACATGGAAAATGGAACGCGCCTCGGTTGGCTGATTAACAGCCAAAATCGACAGGTGGAAATTTATCGCCAAGGCAGGGAAAAAGAAGTTTTAGATAATCCTGCTACCCTATCCGGTGAAGATATACTGCCCGGTTTCCGCCTCAACTTGCCGATTGTCTGGGGATAATTTTAGGGGTTATTTTCAAACATTGACCCGTGCGAATATTCCAAATTTGTAGGGGCGCAAGCATTGCGCCCTTACAATTCGTTTTTATCGACCTTTAAATACCGTATGGAGTATAAAAACCCGGTTTCTGGTCCTTGGTAATAGCTTGAGAAACCGGGTTTTTTCAAAAAATCTCTGCAATGAAACCCAATTGAGGCAAAAACCCGGTTTCTGGTCCCTGCAATTGAACCAAATTGAGGTAAAAACCCGGTTTCGGGTCCCTAGGGTCCCACAGCGCTCTAGTGAAAGTATTAAGAAATTTTGCAAACTAAGAAGAATAATTGCAATCTGTAGGGATTTGGTTTACCTGAAAAAATAAAGATGCTAGGGTTCCTAACAACTGAAAAATATTACCCTAGATAGCCAAGATGGACAACAAAAATTCCAATCAAGACCTCAATACTGCTGCGGTTACGGCAGCCTTGGGAGCTGGTGTCGTCACTTCATTTGCGGTGAGCCAAGGTCAAAATCCATTGGTGGCGTTAGGAATTACGGGGTTTGCTGTCGTTGCTGCATTATTGATTGATCGCTTGGGCTTGATTTGACCCATTTGAACCGCCAAATCCAGAAGTTTGGGACGGGGGCGCTGACGTTAGATGTAGCGTTAGGGGGCGGATTACCGAAGGGACGGGCGATCGAGATTTTTGGACCCGAGAGTGTAGGGAAAACTACAGTTGCCCTTCATGCGATCGCCCAAATCCAAAAAACAGGTGGAATTGCCGCCTTTATCGATGCAGAACACGCTCTGGATCCAGCTTATGCGGTGAAAATCGGGGTTGATATTAACCGATTGCTGGTGTCACAACCGGACACGGGAGAGATGGCCCTAGAGATTAGCGATTGCTTGGTGAGGTCAGCTGTAGTGGATTTAGTGGCGATCGACTCTGTAGCTGCCTTGGTCCCAAAAGCGGAAATTGCTGGGGCAATGGGAGAGACAGCCTCCAGTTTACAGGCGCAATTGATGAGTTACTGGTTGCGAAAAATTAGCCACAATATGCGGCGATCGGACTGTGCCGTAATCTTCCTCAACCAACTGCGCCACAGTTTCTATTCCATTGCCGGACCCGAAACCACTGCTGGGGGAGATTCTCTGAAATTTTATGCCTCAGTTCGCATTGATCTGCGCCCGATGCAAGTCCTCAGCAATGGGTTAGAAGATTATGGAATGCGAGTGCAAGCTAAGGTGGTCAAAAATAAAGTCGCCCCACCGTTTGAAGTGGGGGAATTTGATATTATTTTTGGGCAAGGGATTTCTAATTTAGGCTGTGTATTTGATTTGGGGGAGAAACTTAGATTAATTACCCGCTTCAAGTCAGGATATCGCTATCAAGGCAAGGCGATCGGGCAAAGTCGAGAAGAGTGCCTGAGTTATCTGGAACGGGATTTAAAACTTTATGAACACTTGGAAAAAACTGTTCTTAAAGTGTTAAAACTTCGGGCCGATTCATGAGAGAAGCGCTATAAAGAGGAGTTTTGAAGGGTTTTCGAGGTCAAGGTCAAGGTTAGGAGGCAGAGCCTCCTATATGGCATTCCCAGGCAGAGCCTGGGAACGAGGAGAAGTTTCCCTTATAGAGCGGGAGAGTTCGAGAGGGGAGCAAAACCCACGTCTTTTAAGCGTGGGATGTAGCGAACCCTTTCGCGCCCATGTTAATGGGCAGAGTCTTGTTCTGTGGGGTTAGGCAGTTGGTCTATCCAATCTTCGA
>NZ_JAFLQW010000409.1 GCF_017313335.1 Phormidium pseudopriestleyi FRX01
GGGATTAATTAACCTTTCTACCCATGAGGAGGGCTTTGGTGGCTGACTCTCCAGCTAGATTGAGTTGCTGACGTAACTTGAGAGAGAGTCCCGCTAAAATAGCGAGATGCCCTAGGAATGCTATGAATATGGGGGTCGCGGTGGCGTATTCTAGGCCGGATAAGGAGAGGATGGAGAGCAGATAAATCTCGGGAATGATTTGGGGTTGTACTCCGAATAGGGCTAGGGTGAGCAAGGGGAGGCCGATCGCTGTCGCAACAACGCCCGTGGCCCACAATGCTCGCTTTTTGGATTTGAGCAATAGGATGATTTGAGCCAGGACCGCATAAATACTCGCCAAGATGACGTAGAAGCCGATCGCGGCGATCGCCTGCAATTTGGGGAGCATTTCCACGGGCCACAAGAGGACCCAGGGGATAAAGATAAGGGCGACGATGGTGGCACAGATGGCGATCGCCACAGGTGCGGGACTTTTTTCGCCCCACATTAAATCTTGTAACACCGCTTGACCCCGAGCTTGGTGAGCATAGCGCGCCCAATCCAAGAGGGTTTGTCGTGGCGGTGAGAGGGCGGCAATCAGACCCAAAAATAAGAATAAATTCAGGGTCGAGATCAAATACAGGCGGTCAAACCATAGATAAGCCGTTAATTTCGGATCAGGCTCTGAACCCAAATAGGATGTCACTAATCCTAAAAATAGGATATTCAAGCAAAAAACCAAGGCGTAACTTTGTTTTTTGCTGATCATTGTGGCGGCAGGATTGCGGAATCGTCGATGCAACCCTTGCCAAATCCAGTAGGTCAAAATGGCACAAATGACGAGAGCAAATAGCCGGACATTGAATAAATTATCCCAATTTAAAGGTAAGCTAAACCATTGATGTGATGTCCCATTTTTTCCATAGTAATAGAACTCATGAAACATGAACCACCACATCATTGTTACGGTCAAACCAGCTCCAACGAAGGCTTGATGACCTCCCATCAAGGCAAAAAGCGCCGCCGCACTGTAAAATAGACCGCAAAAGGCGGCTAGGACGACATAGAAACTTAACACTTCCAAGAGGGAAATTTGGGCCCCAATTGCCGTTACTGCATACATCGGTAAGGCGATCGCCCCGGCGAGGTAAAGTAACACCGGTACCCCGAGCAATTTTCCAATTAAAATGCTCTGACTTGACTGGGGGCTGACCCGAATAAAGTTCAATGTTCCCCGTTGTTCTTCTCGTGCCAAATCTGCAATCAGCAGATAGACTCCCCCACCGACAAGTGCCAGGGGCAAAATCCAATAGAACACCTCATTTAATTCTTCCCACCACTGGCTCCAATCGACGACACAAAAGCCATTTTCTTGGGATAGACAATAATCTCCGTATTGGTCTTCAGGTCCAGGAATTTGACTAATAAAGGCGAGAAAAATAACCACTTGAGCAACGATGGAAAGCCCCACTGATAAGGTCACGTTACGGCTTATTAAGCGACCTTTTAATTCCCGAACAAACTGGGGATTCCAGTCTCCGATATGATCCATTAAACGAAGAGTCATTGAAGTATTTCCTACAGAAACAACAACATCTAAAAAAGGGAAGATAAAGAGAGGGTGAATCCCTCCTTAAACTTTGGGGGTTATTTTGCTTTGGTTTGCAGCAAAAAGCACTTTAGAATGGGATGCACCTGCTCTGTGAATTTGATGGTTTAGGGTTAGGGTTAAGGCGGCGATCGCCGCAAACTGACCTAATAGGCTGAGAAATGTAGCCATTGTGGATGCTTGCATGAGGGCAACCCAGGGTGAACCAAAGACGAACAGCATCCATAACGTGGTGTTGACAGAAACAGACTTGAAGAATAAGCCGAACGCCAGGGGCGGTAAACTCAGGGTAGCCATTACCATTCCCATTGAAAGGAGTCCGGGTTTGGGGAATTTAATCAAGTACAAAGACTGGGCGATCGCGCTATAAATCCAGATTAAATTCAACGTCATCAGCAGCGCTACTCCCGCTTTTAATGTAGCATCAAAACTGCCATTCCAGAGAAGAATCCAAGGCATCCAAATTATGGCTACAATTCCCAAATTGATGGCGATCGCCACTACAGACGGACTTCTTTCTCCCCAAATCCAATCCTGCCATTTAGAGTAGGGACGTTTAAGCCCTTGCCGCCGCTCTTCATGAGCATACCGCGCCCAATCCAAGAGGGTTTTTCGTTGGGGAGAAATCGCCGGAATAATCAACAAAAACATCACCCCAGTTAAGATAGATATGCCCAACATCATCGGCATCAAAGTCTCTTCCATATTCGCTTGATTAATCACAGGATAGAAAAACCCCAGAATCCAAATTTGAACACTGGCTACTAACCCATAACTTTGAGCCTTACTTAATAACGTGCCATTCGGATTCTTGAACTGCCGATTCAGCCCTTGCCAAATCCAGTAACTCCCCACGAGTAAGCTGATAAATAGCCAGGAAAAGCCTAAGTTATAATTGTTTGCTAGATCTTCCCAGAAAAACCACTTAAATCCAAACCCGTTAAACTTGCTGTCATCCCAGCTAAAGTAGTACAAAATAAACGAGACAAAATTGGTCCCCAACCAACCGGCCAAAGCGCTACTGACAATCGCTTGATATTGCACTTGGGCCACAAATAAGACATTCAAAAGGGATGCCGTATATAGAAAAGTACCCAAGGCAACGAGCACTGCATAAAAACCGAAAACCCACCCGAGGGGAATACCTCCGGCGATCGCACAGAGCAAATGTAAGGGAATCGCAAAC
>NZ_JAFLQW010000131.1 GCF_017313335.1 Phormidium pseudopriestleyi FRX01
CTATCTAGTTTAATTACATGAATCAACCCAAAGTTGGCGTCATCAATCAACTCGGTCGAGCCTTAATGCCGACCACCCCCCGAAAAGCGAGGATATTAATCAAGGAAGGTAGAGCCAAAATTGTAGACTACAATCCTTTCAAGATTCAACTACTTTATGGAACTAGGGGTTACACTCAGCCTGTCACCCTCGGCATAGATTCTGGCTATGAAAACATTGGTTTCAGTGCTGTAACGAAAAGTGAGGAAGTGTTAGGTGGGGAACTCAGTATGCTCAAAGGCGTAACAACAGAGAATCACCGAACGGAGAAAGTACCGTAGAACAAGAAGAAATCGCCTTCGCCACCGTGCGCCCAGGTTTAACAACCGAAGGAAGTCACCCTGTTCTGTTGGTTAGCACCATCAATTCAGCATAAATTCGACGCTCATCTGGCAGTTATTGAGAGAATCAAGACTCGACTACCAGTGACAAGTCTGGTTATTGAGGGGATTCCAAAAAATAAATTATCCAAATTTAGGAATTAAAGACCTATCTTCAGCCGGCTTTGGCAGGCTTCGTCCGTGTAGCCCCACCATGCTCATGTGTGGGTTTTGAGGATTTTATTTTTTGGAGTTCCCTGAAGTCGCCAAGTTTGACATTCAAAAAATCAACAATCCCGATATTCAAGGAACTGGCTATCAAGAGGGTGAGCAGCTTGGCTATTCCAATTTAACTGCCTATATTCGGCATCGTGATCATTACAAATGTGCTAATCCAAGCTGCAAGAATAAGGATACTCATACTGTCCTGCAAGTTCATCACCTTGGCTTAGGGCAGAATCCACCTGACCGGAGCAATAAGCCAGGAAATCTGCTAACTCTGTGCGTCAAATGTCATACGCCATCTAATCATAAAAAAGGAAAATTTCTCCACGGTTGTCAGCCGAAAGTTAAATCGTTTAAGCCAGAAACTTTCATGTCTACCCTCTACCGGAGACTGATTTATTTGACAGGAGCAACAGAGACTTTTGGTTACAACACCCAATACAAAAGGGATTTGTTGGAACTTCCAAAATCTCACCATAATGATGCTTTTGTTATAGCAGGGGGAGTCCATCAAACCCGTTCTACGCCTTTACGGATAGAGCAAGTTAGACGTAATAAGCGGTCAATGGAACAGTTTTACGA
This sequence comes from Phormidium pseudopriestleyi FRX01, assembly GCF_017313335.1. GTDB lineage: Bacteria > Cyanobacteriota > Cyanobacteriia > Cyanobacteriales > Laspinemataceae > Laspinema > Laspinema pseudopriestleyi. The sequence continues at coordinate 1,167 of NZ_JAFLQW010000131.1, forward strand.
TGCCAAGTACATTGACAATCGTGATGGCAGCATTAAGTCAGGTTCGGGGTTATCATCAGGTCGCAGAAAGCGAAACAAAAACTTATCGGGTGAGAACTTACGGGCTTATCGGGGGCAAAAAACAAGTATGGGTCAACGTCGAATTAAGCGCAAGAAATATCCTTACTCCCCGTCTGACCTAGTTCGATTTGAAGGAAATATCTATCAGGTCATTGGAATGCAGAATTTAGGAACAGGTGTAAAGTTGAAAAACTACCCTGGAGTAAAAAACAAAGTAGTCAATGTGCGCAAAGTCCAACCCCTTTTGAGAAGAGGAGGTATCTGTGAAGTCATCAATTAATTGGCTGTTTCCGTGCCTCCAACAACCCGTCTATCCATCCCGACACCAAAAGGAGTACCTGTATGGTGCTCGGCTGACGACAAAGACAGCTAAATTGAAGACCGAGTTTGGGGGGAAATGATGATACTATTACCCCCAAACTCGGCTTTTTTTGTAAGATTACCCCGAAAATATAGCGGTTACCACCGTTATTCGTGTATATCTTCGGAGTGCGTTGGCACAGCCTGTGCGGAACGCACTGACATCTTGAAAAGCTCTTGATAATAGCTTGTCAAGATACAAAGCCTGAGCCCAGGCGAAAGACGTGCGGCACTCCTCTAAATATCTGTACCTCATGAGTCCACCGAACCGCTATAATTAAGGAGTTGTTTAGAATGAAATAGCCCTGAATCCTTACCTCCCCAAAAATGAGACGTGGTTTCTCACTGAATTATTCGGGGCAGAGGAGGAATCTGAAACCGTTGCTGGAATGCTGAATCTAGAGCCTTTAATTGGCAAATTTGCGACCAAGGACCAAATTTTATCGAAAGTAGAAGAGGCTAGTTTATTATATTTTGCAGCCCACGGAATAGCCAGTCGTGAAGACCCATTAGAAAAGAGTTTCCTGATGCGATCGGCAGAAACCTTTGAGCAAGGCTGGTGGACTGCGAAGGAAATTCAAAGTGCCAGACTTAAAGCAAATTTGGCCGTATTAAGTGCTTGTCAAACTGGATTGGGGCAGGCTCACGATGCGGGAATTATTGGGTTATCGAGGGCATTTCAAATAGCTGGAGTTCCCAGGGTGGTGATGAGTTTATGGAGAGTAGATGACGAAGCCACGAACTATTTGATGCAAGCATTTATGAAGCATTTGCAAACGGGAATGATTGCATCCGAGGCGCTACAGAAGGCGATGCTGGAAGCGAAAGGGGAATATTCTGAACCCCTACATTGGGCTTCTTTTGCGCTATTTGGGACTCCCAGATGAATGCAACCTCTAGGTGCTTTTATTTCCC
>NZ_JAFLQW010000144.1 GCF_017313335.1 Phormidium pseudopriestleyi FRX01
GCGCTACATTAACGACCCTCATCATGGTTGGACTACAGTGTAGGCGGTTAAAACCGCTCGTGTGGGCTTTCCACATAGCATCTTTAGAGCGCGAGGCTACCAGCCCTACCGTGTTTCTCTTGTGTTTTGACCCTGGTGCGATCGCCCCTTATATCCCTGCGTAGAAACAGTTTCTGACCCGATTCGATGCTTCCGGCAATCCCATCTTGAATCCTTCCCCAAAAATTTCTGAGTTGATTGGGATCAACTCCGACTTATGCCGTTAAAATCCCTAGAATAGGATTCTAGAACCCCATCTTTAAAATGAGATCCATTGTTGTTAGAATCAGAATCCCGAGAGGTTACCTTGCTCCTGGCTCCTCCAATCGCTCTGGAAAAAGTGAACCAGTCTCTTCCCCCCAGGGGTGGCAAGGGGTCTCCTGTGGGTTTCTCTGTTCCCGGTAACAGAGAAGCATTCTTGTAATCTCTAGCACTTAATTCGTAAAACAAGAGAAGTTAGGCCGTGCAAAAACTGAACCCTTTATTCGTGAGTCTCCTGTTGTTAGGAGGAATCAGCATCATCACCCCGTCGGTTACCCTGGGGGCAACCGAACCTCTATTGTTAGCGCAGGCGGCCCAAAATGATCAGAATCTCAACCGCGAGATTAATGAACTGTTGCGACAAGGGCGAGAATTTGTGGATGCCGGAGATTACGCCAACGCCATCCAGGTTTATTTACAAGCTGCCAACTTAGATGGTGACAACGCGCGGATTTTTTCGGGAATCGGCTTTTTACAAGCCACCCAGCAAAACTTTGAAGCCGCAGTGAATGCTTTTCAGCAGGCGACTTCTCTGGAACCGGAGAATGCAGATTTCCAATATGCTCTCGGTTATGCCTTGGCAAATTTGGGGAATAACGAGGCGGCATCCATCGCCTACCGACGAGCGGCACAACTGGATCCGGAGAACCTCAACGCTCAAATTGGGTTAGGTGTGGTTTTGTTGCGCCAAGAAGACTATGATGGAGCATTACAGGCGTTTCAACAGGTGACCAGTCGCGATACGAGATACTGGCAAGCCTACGAGTCGATTGGGACGGCGTTACTCCAGCAGGGACGGATTGATGAGGCAGTTACAGCACTCCAACAAGCCGCAGCGTTGGCTCCCCGACAAGGCAGTATTCAAATGATTTTAGGGGTGGCGTTTCTGACTCAAGGAAACACGAATGAAGCCTTGGAAACGTTTAAACAAGCGGCACAACTCGAACCCAGAAATGCCCAACTTCAGTTAGCGATCGGCAAACTGCTTCAGGACCAGGGTCAGATGATTGAAGCCCTAGTCACTTATCAAAGAGCAGCGAGTTTAGCGCCTGATTTAGTAGAACCCCACGCGGCGATCGCCGCGATTCATCTGCAACAGGAAGACTATTTACAGGCGATCGTCGCCTATCGTCGATTAATAGAACTGGCTCCAGACAATGGTGATGTTTATTATAATCTCGCCCTGGCTTTAAGAGGACGCGATCGCATTTTGGAGGCGATCGAGCAATTGAAAAAAGCCCAAGAGCTTTATCAGCAGCAGGATGAAAATGAAAGATTGGAAAAAGTCGAGGCGCTTCTGAGGGAGCTTCAGCCTTAATTTTCATCACTCCCGAAAGGGGTAAGAGGGGGAGGATGGAGGAGAAGGAAAAAATTCATCCTTCATCCTTCATCCTTCAAAAGACCCCCTTGAGAATAGTCCCTTTCATCGGTTAATTTCCGAGTTGGGTTCTGTGGAAAGGCTTTGTTGATCCTCCTGGACTTCGACGGTTATCTCTTCAACTAGGGGGACTTCCGCTACATTTTGGAGCTCAATAGAAGTGATCAGTTCTTGCCACTCACTTCTAATGTCGGCATTATTGGGATTACTCCGGCGCAGTTGAGCCAGCATAGAGATTGCCTCATGCCAAATGCCGTTGCGAGCATAAACTTGCGCACGTTCTAGGTCCGAGGTGGTGGTGGCTAACTGTTCCGTTAAGCCTGCGCTGGCTTCTATTCGGCGAATCCACCCTTGGACATAAACATCTGCCGCCCGATCTTCTGGGTTACAAATAATAGAAAAATACCAGAGATAACTGTTATTAATTTCTAATGGGGGGAGACTCGCATTTTCCGGCAGGTTCAAGCTAACGATTCCCGCTTCACCTTTCGTGCGAAATGTAGTTTCGTAAATGACTTTTTCACCCTTTTCATCCATCAGCACGAATTCTACCCCCGTGGCTGAAGTCGGTGGTAAATACCAAAAGAATGTGGGATAGGCTTCTACGGTTAATCCCATCGTGGTTTCCGGGATCAACGCTGTTAACGCCTGATCGGTCGGGCCATCGCCGGTGACGCTACAGCCTCGACTACCCCCTCCAATCCGTCGTCCGGGAGCCCCAGGAGTCACGATATCAAAGGGACTTCCGCCCCGGGTGCCTCCGCCAACCCGCCCTCTCGGTGCGCCTACATTATCCGGGGGGACAAATTCGGCGGCGGATGTCGGTATGTCTCCCCCGGTTAATAATTGCAGACCGACTGCAATACTAACCAGTATTGATGGAGTCCAATATTTTGTATTAATCATATTCGGTTCTCCCTTCTTAGTATAGATTGATTGGATTCAGTTTGAACCGTACCACGTCTAAAGCCGAGGGATTCCTGCCTACCTCAAAGGGCGACAGCGGGACATTCAAGTATCCCTCTAGACCATTATAACAACTATCCCTAAAAGAAAAGAGATGATGCAATTTGGCTTACTTCTTTATTGTTCTGGCTTTCGGAATTCACCACTAAGCCAGATAGGTACGCTCTGCATTCTGATATTGCTTGCCAGTTGTATAGGCTTGCGGATCAAGGCAGTAGTGACTTACTGTGCCGGAATTTCACCGAAGACGTGAATGCAACAACCACGCCGATGATTATTCTTACTCGCTTTTACTATTTTAACACGGTCGGCTCATATCCCCACGGATAAATCCGGGGGCTTTACGCCGATTCTTGGTAATGACTAAATTAATTGTAGTAGTTCTATGTAATCAGACTGTGACTTATGTCATAAGCTCTGCCCTCGCGATCGCTCAAAAGAGCTTTCTATAAACATTTTTTGGGCAATCAAGGCATCAAAAAATTACTCTTTCTATTATCCTGGCATTGAACCGGGGCGATCGCCACAACTCTGTTTGTCCAAATTTTTCAGTTCCACCCGCCCTACCCTAGTGATCATTTCACAGTTTTGTCCCGGTTGAGTCGGTTGCCTTCAGACTTCCCCTAACGAGGGCAGCCATTCCCAGGCTCATCCGGGATTAAAGCCCGTTCAAATCAAGTCCTAAGTCCAGACCATTCCGATGGGATGGGATTCTAAAATATTAACATTTCGTTGAAAATATTAAAAAGTCTATCCAGTAGTGACGCATTATTTAGAGAAATGTTCCTCCCAGATTGCTCATGATTTTGGAGATTGGGCAATCCTCCAGAATAGAGTTCGCCGAATTGGGGAGGGTGTCTCTGGGGCATGGGTTTTTAGAGCCACAGGACAAGAAACCGGGTTTCTGCCCCAGAAAAAGTTAGGACTAGGCAAAAATTTTGTACAGAATCCCGGGTTGTCTTCCCCAGAGGTGACCGACCCTCTAGGGAGTCGGGTGGCGACGAGCGACCACCCGGTAAACATCAACGGTTTGCTGTTTCCCTTTGAGGGCCAAGGGTCCCCAGTGTTCCACAAAAAACTCGTCTTGGATATGAATGAGAGTTTCGTGGGCGATGAGTACGCGACAAATACTGGATTGACGGTCTTTTTCACAGCTTTCTAAGCGAGAAGCGATGTTAACGCTATCGCCGATAATGCCGTATTCTTGACGTTCCTTTCCGCCTAGGCTACCCGCAACCACAGCCCCGGTAAAAATTCCGACCCGCATCTGAATCACGGGGAGGCCACGTTTTTGCCAGTTGCGGTTGAGTTCTTGGAGGCGATCGGCCATTGCCAGACCCGAGGCGACAGCATTGCGGGCATCCCGGGCGATATCTGCACTGGACTGACGAGGCAGGGGAACCCCAAACGCCGCCATAATGCCATCCCCGGTAAATTTGTTAATAATTCCTTGATGTTCTTGGACCACTTGACTCAGAACGTCCAAGTATTCATTTAACCACTCCAGGAGGGCTTCGGGGGGCATTTGTTCCGAGATAGTGCTGAAGTCTTTGAGGTCGGTAAATAACATGGTGGCGGTCAGTTTTTGCCCGGGAAGTTTGCCATCTTTGAGCAGGCGATCGCGGTTTTCCCAAAGTGCTTCGGCAATTTCTGGAGAGGCATTTTGTCCTAAGAGTTTCATGACGATCTGCTGTTGCTGTCCGGACTGGTAAGCCCGAAACGCAACCACCCCTCCTACGGCGATCGCCAAACCAACCAGAGGTGTCACCACCGGCACCCAACCGGCTTGGGTAAACAGAATGCAACTGGCTAAAAATAAAGTCCCAGCGCAGGCCCCAGTGACCACGGGCAAAATTAAGGGATGGCGAATTAGCCAAGCGGTACTTCCTCCCACGGTGATCCAGCCTATCACCCAGAGCACTTCGGCCCACTCCGGCCACACCCAAAATAAAGGCCGCCCGTCTAAGACGGCACTCACCAATTGACTGAGCATTTGGGCATGAATCAATACCCCGGGCATAAAGGGATTGTTCTCTACCGAACTATAGGGGGTCTGGTGTACATCTTTGATACTTGGGGCGGTGGTCCCGATGACAATAATTTTATCCCGGATCCATTTGGGTTCTAGGCGATCGGCCAGGACTTCAGACAAGGGAATCGACGGGGCTACCTCCTTTCGAGACCGATAATTGAGTAGAATCTGGAAGCCTTGAGCATCGAGGTGGGTATAACCCCCAGAGTTGGACTGCAATGGCGCTAATACCGCTTTTCCCCAAACGATTTGACCGGGTTGGGTTTCACTGGGTTGAGGAAAAACACCCTGGTCCCCTAGATATAGCATCGCCAGTTGGAGGGAAAAAGAAAGGTTAGTTTTCCCATTGAGTACGAAGCTAATTAAATTGCGGCGAATCGGTCCATCGGGATCGCTTACCAAGTCATTAAAGCCGATGCGTTCTGCTGGGACACTTGGGGGTGGGTTGACCCCGGGGGAATCGTTTCTAATGGCGATGATATTCGGGGCGTCTAATTCTTTGAGTAGTTCAGGATGTCCTGGGGGTTGGGGTAGGTCCCGATACAGGTCCAAGCCGATCGCCACGGGTTGATACTGTTGCAAATTCTCCAATGCCTGGGCCAGGGTGCGATCGGATAAGGGCCATCCCTCGGCCTGGATGTCTTCTTCAGAAATCTCTACGATCGCAATCCGAGGATCTGGGCCTTCATCGGCACGCCACTGCATTAGCCGATCAAAAACCATCAGTTCTCCATGTTGGAAACCGCCGAGTTGCCGGACTCCCAGCACAAAACCGGAGGTACAAAGGGTTGCCATCCCAACCACCGCTACCCCCGTCAAATCGGGCAGTTTTTTCTGAATCTGGCGCAAGAACTTGGCAAACACAGGTCTCCTACTGTGATTTAATTTTTTAGATTCGTGGGTTTGATCAAGAAACTCTTGAAATAGGCGTACCATAGCAGCGATTATTCCCGAATGGTCAACGCAGGATACCCCTGTTTTTTTGACAGTATGACATGATTTTAACCCGGAGTGAGGGGTCAGACCCTTCAATTGTCACTGAGGAGGCGATCGCCAATTTTTCAGGCGTTTCTAAAGGATTTTCCAAACAATTTACAGTGTATTTGCCCGATATAAATCTAAGATATTTTTACTCAACCAAGGCTCAAAAGTAATCAGGGCTTAAATAATAGGGAATAAATTGAAGAGACAGAAAAAAAGATTCCTTGCATCTCTAAATCATTTTAAGTGGATCCACAAATTGGGAGGGTTGACTGTTCAGTTATCAATTAAACTCCCGTCAATTCCCCCATTGTCCCCATGTCTTACAAATAGCGGGTAAGCTGAATGCGATAACGTTCTTTTTTCGTAACTTGAACTTCTCCCACTTCCAGGCGTCCTTTGCCGCGAATGGCGATTAAATCGTTGGGTTTAACTTGGTAACTGGTTTGAGAGATGTCTTTCCAGTTAACGCGGACATCCCCGCTATTAATTAAATCAGCCATTTTGCTGCGAGACATCCCGAATCCAGCGGAGGCGATCGCATCTAAGCGCATGGATGCCTCTACGGTGGTTAACTCTTTCTTTTTGGGTTCGCGAATTTTCAACTCCCCCAACTCGATGCGCTGGGTTTTCACCGGGACCGATCGCACCTGAGTTAAACTCATCTCCAAAAATTCCACCAGATCCGGTGAGACGATCGCCTGTGCACCTCGTTCTCCAAGGACAATAATATCTCCGACTTTTTCGCGAACAATGCCGGTCCCTAAGATAGACCCTAAAAAGTCCCGATGACTGGCTGAATCAAACAAAAAGTTACCGGCAATTTCTAACGCTGTTAAGGGTACAGTGGTGGCATCTAAAGGCAAATCTATGCGGGCGATCGCCACCCGTTGTCGTTCCGCCTGGGGATATCCCCCAAATGCTACCAAATGAACCTCAGTTAGGCGATTAAACGCCGTCTGGGTTTCCATTAGTTCAATCGGCGAAAGAAAATCCGTCACCGCTACTTCCCAGGTTTTAATCGCGCGATCGGCCAGATCGAGGATACGAGCCATTTGCTCACGATTTTCAACCCCTTTTAATAATTCTTCCCTTGGCAGCATTCTGGCAGTAATTCTTTCTTAACACTAGGGTTTATTTTATCCTTTGGACTCGCCGGTTGACAGGAAAGGGCCAGGATTTCCGATCAGGCAACTTTTTGAAGGGTTCCCTTGAGTCATCTCTTCAGATTGGGGTCATGGACCTCAACTCTGACCCGAATCAGGCGATCGCATCAGGTTCTGGCCAAAAAATTCTCCCTCCAGTTGACCCAATCTTGTCCCACCTAAGCTAAATATTAGAGATGGCTCTTTTTCTCCCCTTAACTGGGATTGGAGTTTTTAAAATGTATGAACAGTGAAGTCATCCCACAGATAGTCGCGTTATCCGATCGCATTGAGACTGACACCGCAGCATTTCAAGCAGCAACTGGATTGCACTGTCCCCCCGGATGTGGCAAATGCTGCGAAAATCCGGAAGTCGAGGCAACAGTCCTAGAAATGATGCCCCTGGCCCTAGAGTTATGGCGGACTGGAGAAGCGGCAGCTCATTTAGAACGCCTTTCTACCCTTGATGGGTCCGAATCTTGTGTATTTTATCGCCCGGATCCGTTTATTCCAGGGAATGGGCGCTGTAGTGTTTATCCCTGGCGACCCACCCTCTGCCGATTGTTCGCCTTCGCGACGGTGAAGAATAAGCTGGGGAATCCGGAATTGGCTGCCTGTATCCGGCAAAAGCAGACGATTCCGGAAGAAGTAGAAGGGGCAAAAAAGGCGATCGCCTCGGGGATGAGTGCACCGAATTTTGGAGAAGTTGCAACCGAATTGGCTAATATTGACCCCTCTCTAGGGAGCGATCGGTTTCCGATTAATCAAGCCTTAGAACGAGCCTTACAACGAGTTGGTCTAATTGCTCACTTGACCTTTGGAGAACAGGATGGCGACTGGGTAGCTTAAAACTATCTAATCCAGATAGGCAGCTTTTGAAATGACTGAATTCGTAATACAAACCCCTAAAGAAACCACTAAATAGGTATTCTCCCCGTTTGTATAGCGCGTCTAAATGAATTTGACATAAAGAAAGCGAGCAAGATGTTTGTGCGTTCCGCACTTGCGGCGCCAACGCACTCCTAGGGTCTCGGGCTTAGATCCATTGTCAAAATGATTTAGGGTCGCTATAGTAACGACTTCAGTCGTTTCTGGATTTACCAAGTCCTAAAAATAGCCGCTATTTTTACTCTTCTAAGTAGCTTTGCAAACCTTCCAAATCGAGCTTCCGCAAAATCAGACTGGCTTGATTAATTGCCCGGGGGGAACCATTAACAACAACCAAGTATTTACCGCGATTGAGGCGATTGCGATAGGGTAAGGCATCGCCACTGCCGAAGGCAACTCCGGCACCGCCTCCGACAAAAAAACTGCCCATTGCACCAGCAACTGCACCACAGAATCCCCCTACGACATGATTGCCAATTTCACCGGCCCAACTAAAGGTTTGTAAACCGGAAATGACACTAAAAATGATTCCAGCAACAAACCCAAAGGGAATCAGCCAAGTTGCCATCAATTTACTTTGTTTAATTGCTTGTTCGTTGGGGTCGATTAAGCCATATTCATCCGCACTTTTATAACCTCTACCCAAAATAGAGACTTGGTTGAGGGGAAAGCCTTCTGCTTCGAGGACAGAGTAAGCGGTTTCTGCCTGAATGCGGTCTGATAAAACGGCTACGAGATAGTTCATGGAGGAAATCTATGGGGTTAATATACGGCTCTAGGGTCGGGTTGAGGTAGGTCCCAGTGAGGAACAGCACTGAACCCATGATTCACTCATTTTAGATCGAGTTGGGGACTGTTGATGTTGGATGAAGAATTTAGATTTCTCGGCTTGACAAAAGCGTTAATATATGATAGTTGACTTAAAAATTTAAGGATGAATCAGGATCAGGTAGGTTCTCACCTGTGCGATCGCTATCTCCTCCTCCTGCAGGAACTCAAAAAAATGGGTGTCGCTGAAGTCCCCAAAAGTGCGACAACTGCCGGTGAAACTGAAACGGGGTGATCTCACCCAAGCTGAATATGAAGTGGCAATTTGGGAAGAACCCGATAATTTTTCTCAACGGATTGCTAACTTTCAGACTCATCTTGAAACCCTCAAACCCAGGGTCAACAATCAACAACCTAAACTCGATATAATCGAAGTGGATGCAAAGGTTATACAGACCTGCTTAGATTGTCATAGCACTTATCGAGTGCGCCAACCTTAGATTAGGTCAAATTAAGATTTTGGGGCCAGAGATAGTCGCAGAAATTGGGTTTCTTTTCTTTTGATTAATAACTTGAAAATTTGTCAGCATAATGATTAAAGCTGTTCTTTACTCCCTACTTCCGATTAGTATGGGGGAGTTGAGTAAGGTCGAGGAGCATTCGTCAGGAACCCCATAGCTGAAGCTAGGGGCTTGTAAGAGAAATCCCGCAAGCCTATCCTGACCAGCTATCGTCTTAACTGACTACGTTTTTTGAGTCACGACACCAAGGAGATGCGAAGCTAGTTCCCTGCCCTGTCGCTGAAAGTTAAACAGTCTTAAGGTCACTGAGACAGTGCTTTCAGCCTAACAAGCTCTTAAAACCTTATTGAAGCTAACTTAACCCGAAAGGGAAAATCGGGGGGCAACCATACCCCC
>NZ_JAFLQW010000465.1 GCF_017313335.1 Phormidium pseudopriestleyi FRX01
ACTTGACAATTTTTGAGATGATTATACAATGGAAATCTGTGCCGAAGTATTTATGGCGAGATAGTTCTTCCTTATCAATTTTATCTTATCACAAAAAAATCGAATTGTCTAGGGGGTCCAGAAAAAAAAGTCGCGATTTTTGGGAATTATGGTGAGATTAGCGCCAGAGGAACAAGAGGGCAATTCCAAACAGGGAGAGGACGGCGCCGAGAATGGCCCGAATGCTGACGAATTCCCCCAGGGCGATCGCGATGGGTAAGACAAAGACTGGACTGGTAGCACTTAGGGTCTGGGCAATGCCTGCGGGAGAGAATTTGAGGGAAATCTGTTGCAACCAAATCCCGAGATAGGTGCTAAAAAATGAGGTGACGAGAACGATCGCCACCAGACGTTTAGACCCTAATCCCGAGAGGACACGGCGACCTTGTTTCCATAAGATCCACAGGAACAATAGGGATACTCCGGCCAACAAGCGGATCAAGGTACTCCATAATGGGTTGATCGCAGTTTGGGCGAGGGCAGCGCGAGAGAGGACGGCCCCCACTGCCTGAGCGAGGGCCGCCAGCAATCCCAAACTGACTCCAGGCAGCAGGGGGGCGCTGGGGGTGTCTGTTTCAGAAACCCGTTCGGCAATAGTCCAAGCAACGCCAATAATCGTGATTATCATCCCACCCCAGGCGATGAGGGTGAGTTGTTCGCGTAAAAAGAGGATAGCGAGTAAGGCAGTGAGGGGGGGTGCCAAGGTTTGAATTAAGAGGGTGCGCCTTGCGCCGAGTTGATTGAGGGCGGCAAAAAACACGGTATCCCCGAAACTAATGCCGATTGCGCCACTGAGGAATAGCAGGAACAGGGGGAGGGCGAACTCGTTGAGGGTATTAAAGGGATGGGAAAGCGCAGGAATGAAGGCGGTGGAATCGAGTGCAGGCAGCAGGAAGTCTCGCAGGAAGAGGGTGAGCAGCAGCAGGGCGATCGCCACGACTCCTTTGCTTAAATTGAGCAGCATGGGCGAGATTTGTTGTCCGAGGTAACTGTAAACCACGGAGGAGACTGCCCACAATAATGCGGCACTAATGGCGGCAAACTCACCTTTAAATTCGGCGATCGGATTCATTCGGAACAAAGGGTTAAATAAGGGTTCTATTTAGAGTATCAGGTTTAGGGAGTAATCGGGTGATCGCGAGGCTTTTTAGGGGTCCAGTTATTAGCACTCTCAATGATAGAGTGCTAATAAATATTGAGGAGATCGCACCCTGGAGGAATAGACTTGTCAAATTGAATCTAAACTTTTACAATAGAAGCAGTTCTGGTAACAGCGGTAACGATTTGCTTGCAAAAAACCTGGTATCAAAGAGATATTAAAACCAAAGTAGAAAGCGGGAGGATGTGGCTGTGGAATACACCTTCGATATTTTAGGGGTTTCCCCAATTTTATATTTTTTTAACCAACAACAGGAGAAAGTAATCGCCGATTCAGGAGTCGGAGTGGAATATCTCGCCACTCCAAAATGTACTCTGGATGCCTTTATTGATTCGGTCCAGACAGTTTCTCCCACTAAAGAGTGGGATTTAGATGGAGTGGTGCAAACGGTGATCAATTTTTGGATGCATAACCCGGATAAAATTGGCTATTGGAAAGGACGGTTAGAAGATGCGGGAGAGCAAAATTTATTAGTAGCTCGTGTGGCGGATATGGGTTCATTACGAGCTACGTTTGAATCGATTCTGAAGTATTAAGCAAGGATGCCGGTTGAATTTTGCAGTAACGACTTTAGTCGTTATTCGATGTTGGGTGTCACGAGTTGCTGTTGTTATCCTGAGTAAGTCAAGGAACATATCCCCCACCCCCTAAATTGGAGGAATTTTGAGAAGCTTGCCGATGAGAGTGTGTCTATGAGTGAATCTACTCATGGACAAACTCTCATCGTTTCAGGATGGGGATGAGGGGTGATACTGATCGCCCTGAAGCACCGATCGCGATCGCATTGAGTGTTCGATAAGAATCACGGCGAAAGTATCCATAATGCCTGATAATAGAGGGTATGAGGATTAGGTGATGGGGAGTGTAACAGCATGAAATCAGGGATATTTGCGATCGCCGCATGGACAATCACAATCACGATGACCGCCACAATGACAGCACCAGCAGTGGCTGAAAACCCAGAACACCTGAAACAGTTGCTGGAAACTAACCAGTGTCGGGGATGTGACTTGAGCGGAGTGAATCTAGCGGGTCAAAACTTACGCGGGGCGAACTTAGAGGGAGCGAACCTTGAGGGGAGTAACTTAGAGGGCGCGAATCTGAATGAAGCCTATTTAGTGAATGCCAAGCTGATGGATGCTTCATTGCGGGGGGCGAGTTTGATTGCCGCCAGACTGCATGGGGCGAATTTGGAGAATGTAGACTTATCCCGGGCTAACCTAACACTAGCGGGGATGGTGATTGCGAATTTAACGAATGCGAATTTGCAATCGGCGAACTTAGTCGGTGCCAACCTAGAGAGTGCCGCACTGGTGGGAGCCAATCTTCATAACACCAGGCAGTCTGTGGGGAACGAGCTTCAGTTCAGCCTTCAAGATGGCGGACCCTATTCCTTTGATATTGCGGGGGTTAACTTGCGCGATGCCAATCTCACCGATGCGAACCTGATGGGTGCGAACCTGATGGCATCGGATCTGACGGGGGTTCAGGTGAACTATGCCCATTTACAGCAGGCACAACTCGACGGTGCTAATCTGCCACAAGGATTTGCGGTTTCTAAATTTTAAGGGGAGATCGTCGCTGAGTGCAAACTCAGCCACTGCGAAATTGTGAGACAACAGAGAATTGAGATCGAGGATGATCTCAATTCTCTGTTTTTTTATGGCTAAAACCGACAGCCTTTAGGACTGAAGTGGGTTAACGGGAGACCTAACCCCCCAACCCCCTTCCCTACGAGGGAAGGGGGAGCCGGATAAGCCCCTTCCAGCAATAAAAAAATTTCCTTATTCTCCCTCTCCTCGTAGGAGAGGGCCACCGGAGAGGTCTCTTTCTTGAGTCCCCAACAGAGTCCTTTAGGGTGCGGATTTTTGCAGATCTATCATCGTGGTACTGCCATCGGGGGCGATCGCACCGAGTAAATCAGCCTCTGCAAACTCCGCATCGGTTATCTTTGCCCCGAGTAAATTAGCCCCGAGGAGATTGGCTCCCGTTAAGTTAGCCCCACTCAGGTTGGCCTTTTCCAGATTGGCGCGCGAGAGGTCCGCACGAGTGAGGTCCGCGCCGCTCAAATCGGCTCCACTGAGGTCCACACCACTGAGTCTGGCCCCGGAGAGGGTGGCATCCACCAAGGAAGATTGAGGGCGGATCCAATAAACTCCGGCGCGGTTCGCATCGAACTCCTCATCAAAGCAGGTGTCCGCATCACAGAGAGCAAAATGGAGGTTTGCCTCACTTAAATCCGATCCCCGGAGGTCAGCGGAACGGAGATCGGCGCGGTAGAGATAAGCTTGAGTAAGGTTGGCATCGGTGAGCTTGGTCCAGCGCAGGTCCGCTTTATAAAGATAGGCGAGGGATAAATCTGCTTTCGGGGCGATCGCATAAGCATTTCGGCCTTTGGGATCAAACCCGAGGGGAAACTGAGTCTGGCTATTATAGAGCGCATGAGAAATATCCGTCGCTCCCATATCCGCCCATCTCAAATCCGTCCCTCTCAGGTCAGCCCCTTTTAGATAAGCCCCTCTCAGGTCGGCACCCTTGAGGTCCGCCCCTCGAAAATCCGTCCGACGCAGATAGGCGGAACTCAGATTAATTTCCTGCAAAATGGCATCGCGAAACACCCCTCGGCTGAGATTTGTCCCGCTCAGGTGCGCTTCACAGAGATTGACCTTGGAAAAGAGTCTATCTCCTTGAGCATATTGGGTTAGCAGTTGATGAATGTCCATGAGTGGTTTGTCATTTGTCATTTGTCATGTGTCATTTGGGGTTTGTTCTGGGTGAGGGGGGTTAAGTGAGGGGAAAGAGTCCGGGTTTAGAAGCGTTCCCCAATCTTAAAGATGGCGCTGAGGTCTCGTTGATCACTCACGGCAAATTCCAGACGGACGGGACCAAAATCTGTGAGTAATCGCACCCCCAGACCTAAGCCGAACCCATTGCCGGGTTTATTTCGCACTTCCCCGGGTTCGCCATAGACGGAATCCCCAGAACCGAGGTCGCTGGCAAAATCGGCAAAAACGGTGCCGCTTAAGGCTGAGGAATAGGGGAGATCTAAGTCTTCAATGAGGGGAAAGCGATATTCTACGGTGCCTTGGACGTAACTTTGTCCGGTGCCGATTTCGCCATTCTGATACCCCCGCACGGAGTCACTGCCGCCGAGATTAAAGGCTTGATAGGGTGGGACATCGCCGAGGATGGTCCCGCCTTGGAGGTTAAAGACAAAGGTTTGGTCCTGAAAGGGGACGAATTGGGTAAAACTGGCACTTAAGCGGTTAAAGAGGATATCGGCACTGCCAACGGGGATGGATTGTTCGGTGGCGAGTTCAAAGCGATAGCCTTGGGTGGGCCATTCGGTACTGTTCCGGCGGTCCTGAAACAGTCCTAAGTTGAGGGTGACGAGGGTATCGAGACCTTGCTCGTTGAAGGTGAGGGGATTGCCGAGGCGATCGCTGGTGTAGAGGCGACTGGTAAACGCGGAATTGCGAATGGCAACGCGCTGGTAACT
>NZ_JAFLQW010000508.1 GCF_017313335.1 Phormidium pseudopriestleyi FRX01
CCGCGACCCCCATATTCATAGCATTCCTAGGGCATCTCGCTATTTTAGCGGGACTCTCTCTCAAGTTACGTCAGCAACTCAATCTAGCTGGAGAGTCAGCCACCAAAGCCCTCCTCATGGGTAGAAAGGTTAATTAATCCCGCACCATTCTCTCCGATCGTTATTCCCCAGACTTACGCCAATCCTAGTCCGGGGATAGCGTAGCAATTAGAAACCGGGTTTCTTTAAACAATTCAGGGTGACTTGGCAACAAATCTAGGCCATGAAACCCGGTTTCTTGTCCCGTGTCTTCTCCCTATGAGTCAATCCTGTACCTCCGTGCTAGTTGGCTCGATTCTATAACCGATTTATACCGGCTATAGCGCGTCTAAATCATTTTGACAATGGATCTAAGCCCTGAAAGTCTTGTAGTGCGAGCCCCCAAGCTCGCTATCTTTATGTCAAAATGATTTAGGGTCACTATATATGATTCCGGAATCATGAGGTCCAGATAGTAGAGAACCTGGTTGACTGACAAAACATGATTGCATAAATTAGATTGAGACACCTGGCTTTATGGCAACCAATTCTACATCCCAATAGCCTTGTTTCTGATAAGAGCTTGTCCGCTTGCGCCCTCAACCCAATGCAAAACTCAAGTTTTTGAAGAATTTTGTCAGTCAATCAAATAATAACAGCTAGGAAGGAGGTAAAGATATCGAAGAATCGAAAGGCATCAATCGGGCTTCATCTATCTTATCTTGAATATTATCTATTGTTCTGATGGCGAGAAGGGCGCAATAACCGGATAATTCATGTAACTGTTGTTTCACTTTACGGCAGCGGGAAATCGCCTGACTGCTATGCTCATCCCTCTTCTGTGGGCTGCCTACATTGTTTGCAAACTTTAATTCTTCGAGAATAAAAGTTAGGTTACATTCTTGGTTCAACTCTTCCCATATTTTATCAATTTTAGCGATTAAATCTGAACAATTATCATTGTTTACTGCCCAGTTAGCGGCAAATTTACTCCCGATTAAATCCATGAAAAAAGGCTTTTTTACTGAATTATTATGGGCTATAATTAAAGAATGAAGAGCAGAAGAAAGGTTTGTAAAATCTTTCTGCACTTTCGATTCAAATTTTTTCGATAGGGTTGTAAAAGAACAGGTCTGATTAGGAGCATAAATTTCATTCAAAAGGTCATTTAATTTTTCAATAATTTTTATGGACATTTCATTAAATATATCATAAGAGTTCTCTACCTCGGTGACTAACTTCCGATATTGAATAAGTTTCAAGACATAATCAGGATGTTCTTGAGCTCCTTGAGCAATTTGTTGTAAAACTGAATAATTAGAACGACCTGTTTCTTGAAATTCTTGGATAAACAAACTTAAAAGAAATCCATGATAGGGTTGCATAGGGTAATCTTTTCCAGTGGAATTAGAAGCATTATTTGTATTGGAGTTATCCAGATTCACCCGTTCCCTCTCCCTGTAAGAACACCAGATTTCATGTAACCAGAGTGTAATCGCTTGTTCTACTCGGGGATTGCGAGACATGAGCGTATTATATTTGATGGCATAAGCAGCGGTCATAAATAACGCCCCTAAACTGGTAATCATGGATAAAGACAGAAAAAAGATAGAGAATCCTAGCTTGTCAAACTCCCAATTGGCGAATTTTTGCCCAAAATTGTTTACGGCCATTTGAACTGCTACGACTCCGGAATTAATCTGGCCATTTGGGGTAAAAGTTTGTTCATAGCGATAGGGCAATCTCTCTTTTAAATACATGACATTTCCCAATTCCTGTCTCTGGTTTTTAGATTGGTTGAGTTGTTCCTGATCCTGATTAACCTTGATTTCTCCTAAATCCGCTTTTGGACAATTAGGAATTTGCCCCTTTGCCTTGCTCCAATCTTTGTGCCTTTCATCATATTGTCCATAAGCTCGCTCATATACAGACCTTCTTTCTGGACTATTATACTCCAGTTCTTTGTCTTCGAGGCGATCGACATCTTGGGTGCATTTGGAGCGATCAGGTTGATACTCATCCTTTTTAACTTGTAAATTGGCTGCCAATTGCTGGAAATATTCATCAATAATTTCCCCAGCTTTGATATTGCTGAGTTCATCTTGGTTGTTAATCAATTCTGCACCAATTCCGGCTACAATCGATTGGAGCATACTAACGAAGAAAAAGGCAACAATCCCAGCGACAGACCACCAGAATCGTCCGCGCTTGAAACTAGCGGCGGCTGTTCCGGTATTATTGGTCCAGTTTAAAATTAAAAAATCGAGGACGAGGGTTGAACTAAGGGCAATAATTGTCCCCCAATTGTTAAAAGCATAGTATAGTATTGGCCAATTTGTAATAGCATTAATCCAAGTTGCTCCAGATAATACTGTTGCTGTTATTTGGGAATCTTTGCTCAATTCTTCTGAAACAAAAACCTGCCCGTGTAGTTGGTCTGCTTGCGCTAAAAAATGAGAAGAAAGCCAGTCTGAAACTTTTTGAATATCAGCGATCACCCATTGATCCACCCATTCCTGAAAAATTTTTTTTACTTTTTGCTTAATATTTTCTATTAGGTCGGTAGAGCCTGTTTCTTTATGGCTTTCTTCTTCTTGCTCTTTAGCTTTTTGAACTAAGTCAAGACGACTTTTTTCAAGCCATTCAATTAAATCAAGGTCTTGATTATCTGCAAAAATTCGAGTAGGCAGTTTGTGCCGCGCAAAGTCAGATTGGTTGGTAGAATTTTTACCAAGATTAGACATAAATTTTTCTCAGACTCTAGTTGTTGCTATAATTATAATAGCTCATCTAAGTCAATGGGATAACTCGTGCAGAGATTTCCCCTCGGTTACCCAGTTTCGGATAACCCGATTAATTTAGACCTGCTATCTATTTACTGGGAATAGAGAAGAAGTTTTATGCGCTGGGTGATACCCAATCCGGTCCTCAAAGGCTTTTTCATCTTTAGCCCACGAACCCTGGCTGAGTCGGTGTAGCGGGACTCTTGAGGCTATAGGTTTTAACTAATTTACCAGAACTAGGTTGGGTCATGACTTGCGCATAAAACCATAAATGTAGGGTTGATTCGCGAATCAACCCTACATTTATGGTATGGTCGGCAATAATGCGTAAGTCCTGTTGGGATGACTTCTCCGACGGAGGATACTGCTGGACCCCCATTGGGGTTGGAAAAGTGTTCCTTATTGTCAAGATCAGCAACAATTGTTGTGAAACCTTGAAAAATCGCTTCCCGCTATAGCGTTTCCCACAGTTATTCGCGTACATTTTTGGAGTGCGTAAAGCCTGCGCCCGGGCTTCGCTGTGCGGCGTAGCGTGTACGCGCGAGCCCAAACATCTTTCCAAGCTCTTGTCAAGAGCTTGGAAAGATGCTGGCACTCCTCTAAATATCTGTACCTCATGAGTCCACCGAACCGCTATAACTCACGAATCAAGGTTACGTGAGTTAGCGAGGGATTTGTTCAACCCGTCACAGTCTGATAACTCAGAATCTTAATGACTGGACCCGTTTCCGGCAAACTCCCGGTAGAAAGTTCCACCGAATCTCGATTCACCTTTTCGACAACCGCATTGCCTAAAGCAGATAAAAACTCATCCACCTCAACTAAATCGCAAACCTGAGCATCTGCTGCCGTGGTGCGATAATGCATGGGAATCACCACCTTCGGGTTTAACTTGACCATCGCTTCCTTCGCTTCCGAGGGGGTATAAGCTTTTGGACCCCCTCCTACCGGCAATAACAGCAAATCTGGGCGTCCC